>MGZK01000028.1 GCA_001802125.1 Geobacteraceae bacterium GWC2_55_20 | reverse complement strand
ATCTCATTGGAGAAAAGCGCGATAGTCTGGCTCCCGCCTACGGTCTTTTGCGTGATAATCTGCTTCCTTTCCGCAATACAATTTATCCTTTGGCATTCTTTTCGACTCTGATCCTTACTGGCATTGTTTTGCTGGAACGGGTCGAGACCAGGGGGTGGTGCCGCCATCTCTGCCCGTTGGGGACACTCTTGGGCTTGCTGGGTAGATTTTCACCATTCAGGCGCGTTCCGGCCGGACTTTGTGACGACTGCGGTCAGTGTCGCGAATTATGCCCGGCGGCGACTGAACAGGAAGTGCCGGCTAATGGTGAATGTTTCCGCTGTATGAGTTGTGAACAGGGCTGCCCGCATTCAAGGATTTCGTTTCGACCTGCTTTGCAGCTGAAAAATGCGGGATCGCTGATCCCGGAGAGACGTGTGTTGCTGGTTGGCATGGCATCCGGTTTGTTGCTGGCAGTGCCGGCCCGTTTCCGTTCCCCGGAAAGTGAGTCACGGTTGCTACGGCCACCCGGAGTGCGCGATGAGAACGAATTCCTGAAAAAATGTGTGCGTTGCGGCGAATGCATGAAAGTCTGTCTGAAAAATGCGCTGTATCCGGCTACCTGGCAATCAGGTATCGAGGGTTTTTATACTCCGCTGGTGATCCCACGGCTGGGATACTGCGAATATAACTGTACCCTGTGCGGCCAGGTCTGCCCAACCGCCGCGATACCAGATCTGTTGGTTGAGAACAAACGCCTCGAAGTATTGGGCAAGGCTGTTTTCGATAAAAACCACTGTCTGCCGTTTGCGAAAAAGATCGATTGCATAGTCTGTGAAGAGCATTGTCCGATTCCGGACAAGGCGATCCGGTCACGGGAGGTGAAGATGACCGGGCAGGATGGCGCCGAACGGATCGTGATGGAACCGTATGTGGTCGAAGACATTTGTAACGGATGCGGCATCTGTGAAAATGTTTGTCCGCTTGAAACAAAGGCCGGCATCCAGGTCTTTGCCGTCAGAAATCGCACTCCGATTATCCGTTCAACCGCACAAAATTTCCTGCCGGATAAATCGGTATATCCGGAGTATGATGCCAGATAAGCTGTTTACAATTGGATCGGTATCATCGATTTCCAGCTTAATGGATTGACTTGTCAGTCATTTATCAGTAATATTCGCTCCTTACTGCATCCAATTTATCCAGCTTCGGGAAGGCCTGTTATGCAGAAAATTCCATTGATGCTTGCAAAAGCGGGGATGGTTTTGGCACGAGACGTTTTTCGTGGCGATTCTCCGGTCGGGATGCCGATTTGTGGCAAGGACACGGTGCTGACGGATGCGTTGATAACACGTCTTGATCAGATGGATATCCAGACGGTTTGTGTAGAAGGCCATCCGGTTTGGGAAGAAGGTGAGCGTACTTTTGACGAGCTGCTGCAGAACCTTGACAGACGCTTTGAGAAGAGCCGCCAGGAACCGCTGAACTCCATGTTGTATGATATCTACAAGGCATACCTTGCCAAATCCATGGGGGGCTAAGGTGGAAGACAAGCGTAGCGAGCTCAAAAAAATCATTATGGACACCAGGACGCTGCCCACGTTACCGAATGTCATCAGCAAGTTGAATGCCTTGTCAGACAACGACAAGGCCTCGGTGCAGGAAATGGCCCGGATAGTCTCCTCGGACCAGGTGCTCTCGGCCAGAATATTGCGCTTGGCAAACTCACCCTCCTACGGTTTTTACCGCGTTTCGACAATATCCAATGCTATGATTTTGCTGGGGGTCAACGTTGTCAAGAGTCTGGCGCTTTCTTCCTCCATATTCGCCATCATGGAGAAGAATAGCGTCGGTTTGTGGGAACATTCACTGGGGGTCGGTGTGGCCGCCAATCTGCTGGCCCGTAAGCTGGGTTTGCCCGAATGCGAGGAAATTGCGACAGCAGCGCTTCTGCACGACATCGGCAAGGTGATCGTCAGCTTGAAATGCAGCGAGGCAGCCAAGGAAATTTTGGGTCTGACCAATGAACGGCAAATCTATACCATGGAGGCGGAACGCGAGGTTATCGGTACCGATCATGCCGAGATCGGCGGTTGGCTGGCCAAGAGCTGGTTTCTGCCGGATAAACTCAGTGAACCGATCGCCTTTCACCACGATGTGGATAAATCCCTGAACCATCGAATCAAGACTTCGGTAGTTCATATCGCCGATGTGCTGATCAAGGCCAGCGATTTCGGAAACAGTGGCGACCGTTATGTGCCTGTAATCCAGAAAATCGCCTGGGATACGCTCAAGCTTGATGAACAGATAATGACCGAACTGGTGGCCGAGATAGAAGACAAGCTGATTGAGGTCAGGAATTTCAGTCTGGAAATGCTGGGTGAATAATGTTTCAACCTGCCCGAATCGCCATTGTATCTTCCGATATCCAACTGGTTTCACATCTGCAACTTCGTCTGCACAGCAAGGGGTATCAGGCCAGCGGCATGCAATGCATCGACTCGGTGTTGGGCGCATTCTACTCCGACCCGCCCGATCTTCTGCTGATTGATTTGTCGGCCAATATGGAATGCGGAACTAAAATAGTTTCCACGTTGCGAAGTGACAGCTTTTTCAGCGTGATCCCGATCCTGGGCCTGATTGCCACGGTTGATAATGACCGTTTGAATTGGGACAGTTGCCCGCTGGACGATTTCATTTCTCTTCCACTCGATTACAACGAACTCTTTTCCCGAATTAATCTATCCTTCTCTCGAATGAAACGCATTTTCGACAACAATCCCTTGACGCGATTGCCCGGCAACACCTCTATCCAGCGGGCGATAGAGGGTGCCATGGGTGAGCCGGTGTCGGTCTGTTATGTGGATATAAACCACTTCAAACCCTATAACGATGAATACGGTTTTTCCCATGGTGATGAAGTAATCCGCATGACGGCGCGGATCATGTTCAATGCGGTGCGTGATTCCGGTGGCGGATTCTGCGGACATATCGGTGGCGATGATTTCGTCTGCATCGTACCAAATGTATGTGCCGAAGTTGTCTGTCAGACGATCATCAAGCACTTCGATCTGATTGTGCTTGATTTGTTTGACGAAGAAACTAAAAAGCGCGGCTATTATCCCGGTTCGAATCGCAAAGGCGAGAAGGAGGACGTGCCGCTCTTATCGGTTTCCATCGCCGTGGTTCCTATGGATATGCCAAAGCTGCTTCATGCGGCCAAGGTTGCGGAAGTGGCCGCCGAGCTGAAAAAAATGGCCAAGGATGCCGATGGTAGCCGCTACGTGGTTGACCAGCGACGTAATTGAGATATGCAGATGGCTGATTACAAGAGCATTCAATAAAAAAGGCGCCCTCCATCCGGAGGGCGCCTTTTTTATTGAAATGATCGGGTTGTGTTACATCGTATGACATTTTCCGCAATCATCCTGAACCGAGAAAGCGTCCTTGCCTTTGTTGTGGCAGGCGCCGCAGGATCTGCCCTCTTCCATCTGGGCCATGGTGGCTTTGAGCGTGCCGGATTTGAAGGGAAATATCTTGGTGTGGCAATCAAGACATTTGTAGGCCTGGGTGTGGAAGTCATGGCTGAATGCGGCTTCACCGGCCGATGTCTTGAAAGTGATCTTGCCAGGCTTCATGCCTTTGTGGCACTTGTCGCAATCGCCGTTTGATGCAAAGGCGTCCTTGCCGTTGTGGCATATCCCGCAGGATTTGCCCTTTGCCATATCATCCATGGTGGCTTTTCCGACAACGGTTTTGTAGGGGAAGTTCTTGGTGTGGCAATCCTTGCAACCGTAGGCCTGGGTATGGAACTCATGGCTGAATGTGGCCGAAGTCACACCTTTGAGGTTGAAGGTGATCTCCTTGGGTTTCAGCCCCTTGTGGCAGCGGTCGCAGTTGGCGGTTACGGTGAATGCTTTCTTGCCGTTATGACAGGCGCCGCAGGTCCGGCCATTTTCCATCTCCGCCATGGTCACGGATTTTTCCTTGCCGGTTATGATCTTGCCATTGTGACAGCTCTTGCAGGCTCCGCCGGTTTTTGCAATATGGGTGGCATGACTGAATACCGCCTTGCCCAGGCCCTTGATGTTGTAGGATACCTCACGGGGTTTGCCCTTGTGGCAGCGGATGCAATCTTTTTCAGTAGCAACGCTGAACGCTTTAATGCCGCTGTGGCATGCTCCGCATGATTTGGTTTTCTCCATTTCCGCCATGGTGAAATGTTTTCTTTTTTTCAGGTTATAGATGGCGTCGTGGCAGATCCTGCAGTTGTTGTAGTATTTTTTGAGGTGTAACGCATGGCTGAATACAACCGGCTCGGAGTTTTTAAAAGAGTATTTTATGTCTTTTGTTTCAACGGCGCCGGAGCATATGACGGACATGAAAAATAGTGAGAGGGCCAAGCATAAGGTCTGTTTCAGCATAAAAAACTGCTCCTTGCAACATGATTGAATGACATATACGAGCGCGATACTATACAGGCTGAGCCAGGAGCCGTCAATTGTAAATTGCCAGGCCCCGGAACTGCGACTAAATCTCGGTTTTGCGGTTGATAGGATTAGTGCGCTGTGATATAGGTTGACACTATTTTATGACAAGGTTGCCCATATGATAATGATTGATCGCATGATTGAGCAGGCATTGCTGGAGGATATCCATACCGGCGACATCACCACCAAAGCGGTGGTGCCACAACGACGACCGGCCGAAGCGCGGCTGATCGCCAAGGAGGATCTGGTGGTCGCCGGGCTCTCGATTGCCGGAAGAGTATTCAGCCGCCTTGACCCGGATGTGGTTATCAGGTTGAACTGTTCAGAGGGTGACCATCTGGCAAAAGGCACGGTTATGGCGACACTGAGTGGTGACGCAGCCGATCTGTTGATGGGAGAGCGGGTCGCACTCAACCTGCTTCAGAGAATGTGCGGAATTGCAACGCTCACTTCCAGGTTCGTCGCGGCGGTTTCAGGAACCAAAGCTCGAATTGTCGATACGCGCAAGACCACTCCCGGCCTGCGTGAAATAGAAAAGTACGCGGTACGGATCGGTGGGGGGATCAATCACCGCACCGGTTTGTATGATGGCGTTCTGATAAAGGAAAACCATATTGCGGCCGCCGGTGGTATTACGGAAGCGATCCGGCGTGCGCGGGCCTATATCCCACATACACTTAAAATCGAGATAGAAACCGAAACCCTGGAGCAGGTCGATGAGGCCTTGGCGGCGGGCGCCGATATCATCATGCTGGACAACATGACCCTGGATCAGATGCGCAAGGCGGTTGCTGTAATTGCCGGTCGGGCGGTGGTCGAGGCGTCGGGCGGAGTCAACCTGGAAACGGTGCGGGGCATTGCCGAAACCGGGGTGGATATTATTTCGGTGGGGGCTCTTACCCATTCCCCAAGGGCGATGGATATCTCCATGCTGCTGGACTAGATGCCGGCAGACCTGCAGAACATGAACAGTTTTTTGAGGTAATTTCATGCACCAGAAAGCCTGTACCATCTTGCGGTTGTTTCGCGAAAAAAGCGGGTTTGTGTCTGGTGAATATGTCAGCAGGTCGCTTGGCGTTTCGCGCACCGCCGTATGGAAGCATATCTCATCGCTACGGGAACTTGGACATGTGATAGAAGCGGTCCCATCCCGTGGATATCGACTGCTCTCTTCGCCTGAATTGCTCGATTCCGGTGAAATAAACGCTCAGCTTGATACTGTCCTGGTTGGAAAGAGAATGGATTGTCTCAAGGAGACCCTTTCCACCAACGCGGATGCCTTCCGGATTGCCGAAGCCGGTGCGCCGGAAGGCGCGGTGGTCATCGCCGATGCGCAAACCGGGGGTAAAGGGCGACGGGGCCGAGTCTGGTCATCGCCGGTCGGAGTCAACCTCTACTGCTCGGTGGTGCTGCGCCCCTCGATAATGCCGCATGAAGCGCCCCAGTTGACCTTTCTTTCGGCGGTTGCCGTGGCAAGGGCCATAGAACAGACAACGGAACTGACACCGGAGATCAAGTGGCCTAACGATGTCCTGATCGATGGCAGGAAGGTGGCCGGTTTGCTCAATGAAATGAGTGCGGAAACCGACGGAATTAATTTCATTATCCTGGGCATCGGCGTGAATCTCAATATGACGGCAGATCAATTTCCGAATGATCTGCGCCAACCGGCGACGTCACTGTTGCTGGAATCCGGCTCAAGGGTTTGCCGGGCACGTTTCGCCGCCACGATGCTGAATGAGCTTGACAAGCTCTACGCGGAGTTTCTTTGCAACGGGTTTGATCCGGTAAGAGATGAGTGGCAGAGGCGCTGCAACGCCAATGGACGGGTGGTGTCGGTCAGTGATGCCGGGTGTGAAAGCAGAAGCGGCATATTTGCCGGCATAGATGGTGACGGCGCTTTGTTGATTCGTTCCGGGGATGGCAGGATCGAGCGTATAGTCAGTGGTGATGTGAGGGTGATCTGAATGCTTCTGGTGATTGATGTAGGGAACAGCAACATTGTTCTGGGTGTTTATGACGGCGAGCTGCTCGTGCGAAGTTGGCGTCTGTCAACGGATAAATCGCGTACATCCGATGAGTACGCCGTGCTCCTGCACAGCCTGTTCGAACAGGCCGGCCTGGATTTCCTGTCAATCAGGGCAACGATCATCGCTTCCGTGGTTCCACCCCTGACCGGGGTGATGGAAGCCATCTCGCGCGATTTCTTCAAGCTGACCCCGTTTGTGGTCGGCCCCGGTCTTAAAACCGGCATGCCGATCCAGTATGACAATCCACGGGAAGTCGGCGCAGACCGGATCGTTAATGCGGTGGCCGGTTTCGAAAAGCACAAGTGCGCGTTGGTGATTGTAGATTTTGGTACCGCCACAACCTTTGATTACGTGAATTCCAAAGGTGAATACTGCGGAGGGGCGATTGCCCCCGGACTTGCAATATCGCTGGAGGCGCTGTTCCAGAGGGCCAGCAAGCTGCCGCGAATCGACATCGTCAAACCGCCGCATGTAATCGCCAAGAATACCGTCAACTCGATGCAGGCGGGTATCTTCTTTGGTTATGTCGGTCTGGTCGATGGAATAGTCGAGAATATCCGGTCCGAGTGTCATGAAAAATTCAGGGTGGTGGCCACCGGCGGGCTGGCGGTTCTGATCGCTCCGGAATCCAGGACCATTGATGAGGTGGATGAGTTCCTGACATTGGACGGGTTGCGGATATTGTATGAAAGGAACAGGTAACGCCCATTGCCGTAGTGACAAAGAATTTTTTTCGGATATTATAGCGGCAGTGTATACAGTGCCGGTTAACGGTCGATGCTTTTGATGAAATAGAGCAGTAAATTCTATTATTGCATACAAGGAGGCAGTTCTATGGGACAGTTTGAAACCAGCAAGATCCGCAACTTGGGTATCATCGCACACGGCGGAGCCGGCAAAACCTCGCTTTCCGAAGCAATCCTCTTCGATACCGGCATGATCGATCGCCTGGGGCGTGTTGATGACGGCACTTCCACCATGGATTTCGAACCGGAGGAGATCAAGCGCAAGATCTCGATTACCTCGGCTCTCGACCATTGTGAATGGAACGGGCACTCAATCCATATCGTGGATACTCCCGGTTACGGCAACTTTATTGCGGACACACGCGCCTGCATGCGTGCCCTGGACTGTGCGGTGATAATCCTGTCGGCCATCTCCGGAGTCAAGGCCCAGACTGAGGATATCTGGAACTGGGCCAACGAATTCGAAATTCCCCGGATCGCCTTTGTCAATAAACTTGATCGGGAGCGCGCCAGTTTTCTGCGCGCGATCGACGACATGGAGAAAACCCTGGGGGCCAGGGGGGTCGCGATCCAGATGCCGATCGGACTAGAGGCCGATTTTGAAGGGGTAATCGACCTGATCGGCATGAAGGCCTGCTTCTATGCCAAGGATGGCTCCGGTAAATTTACCGAAGGAGCGATCCCGGCCGAGTATGCCGAAGAAGCCGCGCGTCTCAGGGAGCATCTTGTCGAGACGGTTGCCGAGGCCTATGACGCCCTGACTGAAAAATATCTCGAAGCCGGAGAACTGACGGAAGATGAGATAATTGACGGCCTGCGGGTCGGCACCATGCGCAACACCTTTACCGCGGTAC
This sequence comes from Geobacteraceae bacterium GWC2_55_20, assembly GCA_001802125.1. Taxonomy (GTDB): domain Bacteria; phylum Desulfobacterota; class Desulfuromonadia; order Geobacterales; family Pseudopelobacteraceae; genus JACRCG01. The sequence continues at coordinate 22,625 of MGZK01000028.1, read as the reverse complement.
TGTGCGGATCAGCGACGAGCAATATAGGTGTTCAGCATCTGCTGGATGCCATCTGCGCCTATCTGCCGTCGCCGCTTGACCGGACCAAGGCGGTCGGGGTTCACCCCAAGACCGAGGAGGTGGTCGAGCGCGCTCCGGACGAGAAGGAGCCTTTTTCGGCGCTGGTTTTCAAAACGACTTCGGATCCCTATACCGGCAAAATAACGATCTTCCGGGTCTACTCCGGTGTGCTCAATTCCGATTCCACGGTGTTTAACTCCACCAGGGGTGTCGAGGAGCGTATCGGACAGATCTACGAGCTGGAAGGAAAGAAACAGCATCCGATCAAGCAGGCCGTTGCCGGAGATATCGTCGCGGTGGCCAAGCTGAAGGAGACCATTACCGGCGACACCCTCTGCGACGCGGCCAAGCCGATTGTCTACGAGCCCGCCAAACAGCTGCTGCCGGTCATTTCATACGCTATCGAGCCTAAAACCAAAGCCGACGAAGACAAGATCCACAACGCCTTGCACCGCATGATCGAGGAGGAGCCGACCCTTGAGTCGCACCGCGACACGCAGACCAAGGAGTTTATCATTTCCGGTATGGGGCAGGTTCATCTGGAAGTCATAGTTGAGAAAATGAAGCGGAAATTCGGCGTCGAAGTGTTGCTGAAAACCCCCAAGGTCCCGTACCTTGAGACCATCCGCGGGACCGCCAAGGTACAGGGCAAATACAAGAAGCAGTCCGGTGGACGTGGACAGTATGGTGACTGCTGGATCGAGATGTCTCCGACCGCCCGTGGCGAAGGCTATGTTTTTGATGACAAGATTGTTGGCGGGGTGATACCGCGCCAGTATATCCCCGCTGTGGACAAGGGTATCCAGGAAGCTTGCCTGGACGGATATCTGGCCGGATATCCTGTGGTTGACTTCAGGGTGGCTCTTTACGACGGTTCGTTTCACACCGTTGACTCATCCGAGATGGCATTCAAGGTGGCCGGTTCCATGGCCTTCAAAAAGGCGATGGAGGTGTGCAAGCCGGTTCTGCTGGAGCCGATCGTCAATATGAAGATCACGGTTCCTGACGAGAACATGGGTGATGTGATCGGTGACCTGAATTCCCGGCGTGGCAAGGTAGTCGGCGTAGAGCCCAAGGCCAATTCCCAGATTATCCGTTCCGTGGTCCCCATGTCCGAGGTTCTTGCCTATTCGAATGACTTGAAATCAATGACCAGCGATCGAGGCATGTTCAGCATGGAGTTTTCCCACTATGAAGAGTTGCCGACGCATCTCTCCCAGAAGGTGATTGCCGAGGCGCAGGGCGGTAAAAAAGAGTCGAATAACAATCATTAGAAATCAGGAGTTGTTTTTCGCTCTTTTGAGCGTAAAACAACTCCGTTAACGCACTTATCCCGTTTTTCAGGGGATAAGATTCACAACGGAGGTTTTTCATGGATTTCAAGTTCAGCAAGGGGACGGGTGACGCCGGGCAGCAGGATGCACCCGGAGAAAAAAAGAATCAGAGTGCTCTGCTGGTGCTTCTTCTCCTTCTGGTGGGCGGATTTTCGTATCTGTATTTCTTTACAGGATTGATCAAACCGCAACAGGCTCCCCAACCGGCCGAGTCTCCGGCGCCGCAGGTGGTTAAAATGCCGCTGCCGGCTCCTGACAGCGCCGGCGCCGGTGCGGACAAGAACGATGCCACCCCGAAAAGCGAACCCGCTGCTGCAAAAGAGGCCCCCAAGCCGGCTCAGCCTGCTACTGCTGTACCGGCAGCCAAGCCGTCGCCACCGGTAAAGGCGAAAGAGGAGCCCAAAAAGCCCGAACCCCCAAAGGTAGCCGAAAAGAAAGTTCAACCTGCTACTGTTGCGGATAAAAAGGATAAGAAACCGGCAGTGGCCAAGGCCGATGAAAAGAAGCCTGCTGCGGTAAAAAGTCAGCTTCCGGCAGCCAAGAAGGCCGAACCGGTCAAGCCTGCCGGAAAATCGCAAACAGCGGAAGTAACTCCAAAGCCGAAAAAAACTGCCGCAGTTGCCTCCGGCTCTGCTAAAGCCGCTCCGGTGCAGGCTGCTTCAGGCGGCTCCTGGTCGGTGCTGTTGGGCCAATATGTGATTGAGGAAGCCCTCTCCGCCGATATGGGGCGTGTGCGCAAGGCCGGCCTAGAACCGGTAGTCAAGGCCGGTTCGCGTAAAAAATCCGCGATGAACAGGCTGCTGTTGGCCGAGTTTGCAAGCCGTGGTGATGCCCAGGCCGAGCTTGCCCGGCTGAAACGACACACTTCCGACGCGTTTATAATGGATCAGGCCGGCAAATTTGCGGTTTATGCGGGATCGTATCTGTTGGACGTCCGCGCGTCTTCGGAAAAAAAGCGATTGACCGCCGCCGGTTTTCCGGTCAGCATCAAACGCGCTGAAATTGCCATTCCTACCCAGAGTCTGACCGTCGGTCCGTTCAAGGACAAAAAAGCTGCCGAGTCCGCTCTCGGCAAGCTGAAAACCACCGGAGTCAAGGCCACGCTGGTTAAGAACTAGTTTTGCCGATGTCCAATAAGATCAAGTTCACAATATCCCCGGCCGTGGCGGCCTACGTCAGGCCGGGGGTTTCCCCTGAAGTCAGGCTGGCCGGATGTGACGCCGCGTCCGGAATGGAGACTTTCGAGCGTGTGACGCTCCTGTTCTGTCTGTCAAAGGACCCGGACCCTTCGATAAAATCCTCCGCAATCACTCTTATGCAAATACTGCCTGAGGATGTGGTCAATGAATATTCCGCATCTGACAAGGCCCACCCGCTGGTTCTGGAATTTCTTGTCCGTATTCGCGACAAACGCCCGGAGTCTGCTGATTTGAGCGCGGTGTCTCCTGGTGATGTTGAAGAGCTCAACCAGCCTGGAAATGTCGAGCCGGTCCTCCCACTGCCGGCGGATTGCCTGGACGGCGATATTCCGCTTGAAGATGAAAGCACTGCCGCTGATGAAGATATGAATGAAAATGCTGACGAAGATACTGATGAAGAAGTGGGGGAAGAGTTTCTCAGCAAGTTCAAAATTGCGCAGATGATGGGGATTGGCGAGAAGATCAAAATGGCGCTTTCCGGGGACAAGGAGTGGCGTTCGATATTGGTCAAGGACTCCAACAAGCTGGTTTCCGGCAGTGTTATCAAGAACCCGCGCATTACCGAATCAGAAATCCTTAAGTTGATCAAGTCCGGAATTCAGAACGATGAAATCATGCGCCTGATTTGTGCCAACAAGGAATGGATCAAGAGTTACCAGATTCGCAAGAGTCTGATTGAAAATAGCCGGACTCCGGTACAGAGCGCTATCCGCTACCTCGCTACCATGGGGGAGAAGGATCTGGCCGGTTTTGCCAAGAGCAAAAATGTTACATCGGTTATTTCCACGATGGCCAAGCGGCTGCTATTGAATAAAAAAAGGTAGGCACACTCCGGAGAACACCCATGGCGCTGGTTAATCATGCCAAAAAAGAAATAAACGCCAAAATCATATATTATGGTCCGGCTGGCTGCGGCAAGAGCACGGCTCTCAATTATATCTATTCGCGAATAAAACCAGCTTTGCGTGGCGAGCTGAAGTCTGTGCCGGCGGGTGGAGACAATCTGCTGTTCTTTGATTTCAGCCCTTTAGATGCCCCATTGCAAGATGGTTATCATGTCCGCCTTCACATCTACACGCTGACTGGATTGGTCCATAATCCGGCAACCTGGAAAATGACGCTTAAAGGCGCCGATGGAATCGTGATCATGATGGATCCTTCGCCCGAACGTTTAGCGGAATCCCAGGAGAGTGTCATGCTGTTGAGGGACTATCTTTCGGCGTATGGAGTCGGCTTGCATGATACTCCGGCAATACTGCAGTTGAATGAATCATGTCGCGATGCCGGGTTGGTGGATGATTCCGGATTGGCGCGCAAGCTTGATCTGTCCTCCGTTATGGTGCGCCGTTCCAATGCTGCCAGTGGGGAAGGGGTGCTGGAAGCCTTGACAGGCCTTTTCAGGCCGGTACTGGAGCGTGTTGCCACGGCGGGTAATCGTAACGAAATAAATACTGCTGCTACTGTCCCGGGTGAGCAGGCATTGTTTGACGAAATCAGCTCTGGAGACGATCCAGGCAAGGTTGTTGCCGCGGGATCTGCAAGAATCTCGTTGTCGGTCCCGGATGTAAATGTTGAAGGGACTCTGATCCGTATTCCACTGGAGATTTCGGTTGGCGAGTCTCGTCGCAGGATGACAATTTCGGTTTCTATCGAGCCGGAGTGACTACAAGGCTGATTGCCGGCTATTGGATGCCGGTGGGCGTCGCAGAACGGCCATACCCGGGATTATGAAAGCAACTGTCTTCCGGCATGTCTCGTATTCCTCACCGTATTCCAACAGCAGTCTTCGCTCTTCGACCAGTGCGCCAACAACAAAATAAACCGAGGACAGCGCGGAAAGAATTAGCCAGCGGCACGTGACAACCGGGTTGAACAGCAAAAACAGCATTGAAAAGAGATATAAGGGGTGGCGTACTATCCGGTAACAACCGTCGGTGACAAGTCGGCTGCGAGTGGGCGTGGCATAATCTTTTCCGGGGAGTCCCAGAAAGTCCGCTGCTCCGGTCTGCCGCACGCATAAGATCAGCATTAACAGTGCTGCTCCCTGTACAAGATACATAACCAGGCTCCAGACGCCCGGTGCAACATAAAGTACGGGAGTATTCCGATAGGAAGCCATTACCCAGCCAAACATTGCCAGAGATATCAGGTTGTATGTCAGCCGGTATATCCATTGCCCGGATTGACTCTGGCGGATAATTGCCTTTTTTATCGGAGGCAGGGCCAGCAGTGAATGAACTGCTGCAAAAATACAAAATCTGGATGTAAAGATTAGCGCGTCATGCATGTCTGATCCTTGTCGAATTGACGGTACCACGAGCACCTTGTATACACAACCAGAACATGTTATAAGCTGAAGAACTGTAATTATCGGGGAGGATTTTTAAATGGCAGTGATCACAGTGTCGCGAGAGATGGGAACGGGAGCATACAATATTGCATCGGAGATAGCCAAAAAGCTCAAGTATACGCTGGTTGACGGTCAGCGTATCAGCCTGATGGCCTCACAATATGGTCTGACGCCGGAACTTTTGCAACTGGTTGACGAGAAACCGCCTGCCTATATAACTGCCGAAGACCGCAAGCGCGCAGCCGCACTCAATGCGGTAGAACTTATCATTCTTGACCTGGCGCGCAAGGGTAATGCCATAATTTACGGCCGTGGTGGCCAGGATCTTCTGAATGGTTGCAAGAACGTGCTGCGTCTCAGGTTCATTGCAGATTTTGAAGAACGGGTGGAGCGCTTTGCCGAGCGTGAATGGATCGATCCCGACATGGCTCGTTCCCTGATTCGTAGAAGCGACCATCAACGTGGGGGCTTTATACACTTCTACTTTGATCGAGACTGGAGGCAGCCTAACAATTACGATATGATTTTCAATACCTCCCGCCTTTCGGAATCAACCATAATCGACTGTATCGTGGCAGCGGTGAAAGAGCCTTCACTGAAAGAAGCCGACAAGGCTTCAGTTGCCGTCATTGATTCCACGATCATGGTCAAGAAGATAGAAACCGCGCTATTGAGTGCGCCGTCGCTTGAGGACTACCGGCCGTTTACGATAACATTTGAAAAAGGGGTGGCAACACTGGGCGGCTACATAGTTTCGGAAACACAAAAAAACTCTGCCATCAACATCGTACGTTCACTTAAAGGGGTAAGTACGGTTAAAGATGATATTCAGGTTGTTAACTATAAGGCTTACAAGGATAAAATATAATTACTGAGGTTTCTTCCTGCGTTTTTCTTGAATGCAGGCGATCAGGGGGGCGAGCAGGTTTCTGTCAAAACGGATGCCTTCCCGCCCTTTTCCTATTTCTATTCCGGTTTCAATTCCGTGGTAGTCAGAACCCGCGGTGACGATTAAATCGAGTTCGTCGGCCAGACGCCTCAGAAACTCGATCTCCAAAGGCCAGCCCATATTGTTGAATACCTCGATGCCATCGAGCCCCAGGTCTATTAGCGCTGAAATCACTCGTCTCAACTCTGCCTGGTCCTTGCTGATGCTTGTCGGGTGCGCAAGGACCGCGGCGCCGCCAATGCGATGAATCTCATCGATAGCGCTCTCCATCAGCCAGTAACTTTTAGCGACGTTACATGGTACCAGGTAGCGCTGAAAGGCCTCTTCCATGCTTGATACGAAGTTGCGTGCCAGCAAAACCCTGGCGATATGTGGGCGGCCAATGGCATCGTTGGCAAAGGCAAGTACCTCGTCTGTTGTTATGGCGTCCCGGCCTTCCGTGAGCAGTTGTCTGTTTACCAGATCCATGATCTCATTGTTGCGTTGCTCACGCCGGCTACGGAACCTGTCGATCTGTTTGAGAAATAGTTGATCGCTGAAATCTATTCCGTATCCGAGCAGATGAACATCCTTGAAATCTTCAAAATGCACCGAAAGCTCAACCGCGGGTATAACTTCAACACCAAATTCGATTCCTGCTGAAATCGCGTCAGGTATGCCGGCGACTGAATCATGGTCTGCAATCGCAACAACCTCTACTCCGAGTTGTTTGGCCATCGTAATCAGTTGCTTCGGGTGATATGCGCCATCGGAACAACAGGAATGTATGTGCAGGTCAATACTCATGGCGGCCATACTACAGGCAAGCAATGGAAAAGTAAAACCACCATTGTGTCTGATGTCCTATTAGGATAATATCCAAATCATGAATGCTGAAGATATACATACTGCAATCACTCTTCTGCGAGAAGAATACACGGGCTGGCGCAAGCCTGCCGTCACAATCGTGGCCCAGTGTGAACGCAGTCCCTACAAGGTGCTGGTATCCTGTATCATCTCGCTGCGGACAAAAGACGAGGTAACCGCAAAGGCGTCGGAGCGCCTGTTCGCACGTGCCGCAACTCCCGCTGCCATGGCCGCGCTTGCAACTGACGAAATTGCGGAGCTGATTTACCCCGCCGGTTTTTATCGCAACAAATCCGAACAGATACATGAAATATCACGCCGCTTGATATCTGAATATGACGGAAAGGTCCCTGACGAAATTGACGAACTGCTGGCTTTCAAAGGGGTGGGGCGCAAGACGGCAAATCTGGTGCTGACTCTGGGATTCGGAAAACAGGGCATATGTGTCGATACCCACGTCCATCGAATCTGCAACCGCTGGGGTTATGTAACAACCCGTACTCCCGAGGAAACTGAAATTGCCTTGAGAGCCAAGCTGCCGGAGGAGTACTGGATACCGATAAACGATCTGCTGGTGGCTTTTGGACAGAACGTCTGTGTTCCGGTCTCTCCGCGTTGTTCCGTATGCCGCCTGCGTAACATCTGCAGTCGAGCCGGTGTTTTGGTGTCCAGGTAATTCGGAACTGTCATAAATCATGCGTTAGTGGTAATTGAGTATTGCTTGAAGATAAAAACTGTTATAAAATAAAACACTTTTATTATGACAATACAACAGGAGGTATAGGCATGTTGCAGAAGATCGGTTTCATAGGTTTGGGCACTGTTGGTAGGCATATGGCCGCCAATCTGGTCAAGGGACGTTATGAGTTGACGGTGTTCGACAATGATCAGGTCGTGATGAACGAGCTGATAGCCTTGGGCGCCCATGCCGCGGGTTCAGCGCAAGAGGCCGCCAAGGGACGTGATCTTGTTATTGCCATAGTCCCCGAGGGGGATGAGCTCGGCCCATTGTTTTTTGGAGAAAAGGGCATTTTGGCCGGCTTGGAGGCTGGTACTATCCTGGCCGACATGGGATCGCATTCACTGGATACTACTCTGAAAATGGCCGACGAATGTGCAAAGAAAAAAGTTCAGTACCTTGATTCTCCCGTCTGGGGCAACAAGGAACATGCCGTTAATGGGTTGGTAACGATCATAACCGGTGGCGATCAGTCCCTGGTTGGAAAATGCCGCGAAGCGTTCTCAACCTTTGGCTTGAATATTATTCATGTGGGTCAGATCGGCGATGCCACCAAGATGATGTTTATCGTTAACATGGTCCAGTCCGAACTGGTCGAAGTGCTTGCGGAGGGGCTTGTGCTTGGTGAAAAGATGGGCTTCAGCGCGGACCGTATCCTTGAGGTGCTTGACACTCGCGGTGTCGCTTCACCACTGTTCCACAGGAAAGGCCGGGCCATGGCGCGCGGAGACTTTTCGCGAAGCCTGGCACTCAAATACGTTCACGAACAGCTCCACGTTGTTCTGAATGCCGCTAGACTGGTCGGACTGCATCTACCGGCTGCCGAGGCTGCCAGCAAGGTGTATGAACAGGGTGTTAACGATGGTCTTGGAGAAGAGGACTTCTCGGCGGTAATCAAGGTGTTACGCAAGTAATTTCCGCAATAACGGTAATCTGAAAATCACAGGCGTCCTGAATACGGGCGCCTGTGCCGTTTTACCGTGAGGAGAGTCTGCTATGACCGGTAACTTCCGTCCACGTTCAGTATATATTGCCGCATCCTGGATGGCTCCAGTGGGAAGATACAATGGGGCCGACAAGGAGAACCTCTCTTTTCTTGATATGGCCGAGAGCTGCGGAGCGGTATTTGACGCAAGCCCCGTACGCAGGCGTGACGTTGAAGCCGTAATTGTAGGTAGCCAGAACCCTTCGGCTTTTTCGGGGGTGGATAATACCGCTGCAAAAATTGCCGGAATACTGGGAGTTTCCGGCGCTCGCTCGGTTCTGGTGGACACCGCCTCATCATCAGGCGCTTCGGCTTTTGAAAGCGCGTATCTTGAGGTTGCATCGGGGCGCTTTGACCATGTTTTGGCGCTTGGAATCCAGAAGATGAGTGATGCCAGCACACTGGAGTCCACCCGGATCATTGCCGGGGTCATCGACCGTGACGAGTCCGAATACGGCCTGACCATGCCCGCCTGTGGCGCCCTGGTTGCCCGGGCTCTCAAGGAGCGTCTCGGATTCACCGAGGAGGAGTGGACCGCCTATTCCGCCATGCTCACCCAGCGCAGCCACCGCTTTGCAGCATCGAACCCGGATGCACACCTCTCTTTCAAGCTGGAGCTTGCCGACTATTATCGCCAGATCGTAAATAACAAAAACTACCGTTACTGGGATCCGCTGCGCTATCACGACTTCTGCCCCATGTCGGATGGCATGGCAGCCGTGATTCTGACTTCAACTCCTCAGGACGTGCTGGTCAGCGGCGTGGGCAGCGCCACCGATATACCGACAATTGCAGACCGCAACTATTTCCACTCATTTCCGGCCACCGTGACAGCAGCGGGCTATGCTTACGGCATGGCTGGCATCAAGGATATACGGGCCTTTTCAGGCAAGCTGCACGTTAATATGCATGACCCGTTCAACGGTTTCGGGCCGATCAACCTGGTAGACCTGGGCATCGTATCAAGGAATCGCCTGATGGATGCGCTGCTGGACGATAGCCTGACCGGCGACAAAGGTGAGTTTCCCACCAACCTGACCGGCGGGCTCAAGGGGAGGGGGCATCCGCTCGGGGCTACCGGAATGATCCAGATCGTCGAGAATCACCGTCTGATTCGCGAACGCGGCTTTGCCGCGGCCCTTTCGCACTCGATCGGCGGACCGATCAATAATAACGTGGTGACTCTGCTGGAACGGAGCGAACACTACCATTCACGTCCCCATGAGATGTTCAAGCCCTGGGGACTGCCGTCACTGGGCAAGCTTAAACCAAAGGGGGTTTGCCTCAACGCCATACTTGCATCCGGTGGGGCACTGGAAGGTGCTTTCGTGACCGCTACGGCAAGGTTCCACCATAAAACCGGTCAGCCGGAGGTGGTAATACTTATCATTTCCTGTCGCCATGATGGAGCAACACACAAGTTTCTGTTCGGTGTCGCCGGTGAACATTATTCGAAAATATCCATGTTTAATCATGGGGATCCGGTATCAGTGGAGTCCCTTGACGGGGTAATCCTGGTCAACAGCATCCCTGTCAGAAAGCTATACGTTAAAACCATAAATGGATTGGTGGAACTGGCAGAGTCGGGCTGGAAAAAGCTTGTGGGGAAAAAGTAAATCGCGCCAATCCTTGACGTGTCTGCATAAAAAAAGCGGCCGGAGAATTTTCTCCGGCCGCTGATTCTTACGCTAACCCCAAACCAGGGTTACGCAGCTTCAAGATCGTCATCTTCCTCAACATCTCTCTTCTCTTCTGTAACAGTTACGTTCTGCTGAGCAGGCACGTCGGTCTGCAAACGTATTCCGCGGTAACGTGAAATGCCCGTTCCAGCCGGGATCAAACGTCCCATGATGACATTCTCCTTGAGTCCGCGCAGATGATCGATTTTTCCTTCGATCGCTGCCTGGGTCAATACTTTGGTCGTCTCCTGGAACGAGGCTGCCGAAATGAATGACTCTGTCGAGAGTGAAGCCTTGGTGATACCCAGCAACAACGGCTCGGCAATCGCCGGTCGCTTGCCGTCGGCAAACGCCTTGTCGTTTTCCTGCTCGAACACGTAGCGCTCAACCTGGTCGTCCACCAGCAGACTGGTATCGCCGGTGTCCTTGATGCGTACGCGCCGCAGCATCTGACGTACAATGACCTCGATATGCTTGTCATTGATCTTTACGCCCTGCAGACGGTAAACTTCCTGCACCTCGTCAACCAGGTATTTTGCCAGTTCCTTGACACCCAACACACGCAGAATGTCATGCGGATTGGAGGAACCGTCCATCAGGGGTTCGCCTGCACGTACATGATCCCCTTCGTGAACGCTGATATGCTTCCCTTTCGGGATCAGATACTCTTTTGGTTCACCAAGTTCTGGTGTAACGATAACCTTGCGTTTTCCTTTGGCGTCTTTACCGTATGAAACACGGCCGTCAATCTCGGTAATAACAGCAAAGTCCTTGGGTTTACGTGCTTCAAACAGCTCGGCAACACGCGGCAGACCACCGGTGATGTCTTTGGTCTTCGTGGTCTCGCGTGGGATCTTGGCGATGATATCGCCTGCACTGATGACGGTGTCATCAATAACAGTGATGTTTGCGCCGGCTGGCAGGAAGTAGCGCCCGATGGTTCCGCCGCCTTCTCCGCTGGCATCCTTGATGGCGATGCGCGGGCGTTTGTCGGTATCCTTGGTCTCGATGATAACCTTACGTGAGAGTCCGGTTACATCATCCAGCTGCTCTTCCATCGTAACGCCTTCGATTATGTCGGCAAACTTGATCTTACCGGCAACCTCGGTCAGGATCGGCATGGTGTAGGGGTCCCACTCGGCCAGGGTCGTGCCCTGTTTTACTGCGCCATCCGGAGCGATCTTGATCTTCGCACCGTAAACAACGGTATATTTTTCACGCTCACGCCCGGACTCGTCGATAACGGCAATCTCACCGTTACGGTTCATGACGATGTGGTGTCCTTCATTGTTTACAACAGTGTTAACGTTTATGTACTTGATGATACCATCGGCGCGTGCTTCCAGAGAAGTCTGCTCCGCGTGACGTGATGCGGTACCACCGATGTGGAAGGTACGCATCGTCAGCTGTGTACCCGGTTCACCGATGGACTGGGCCGCAATTACGCCAACCGCTTCACCCATGTTGACACTGTGCCCCCTGGCGAGATCGCGGCCGTAACACTTGGCGCAGATGCCACGTTTGCTCTGGCAGGTTAGCACGGAACGGATCTTGATCTTTTCCAGTCCTGCATCTTCGATACGTTTTACCAGATATTCATCAATCTCCTGGTTGGCCTCCACCAGCACCTCATCGGTAATCGGATCATGAATGTCTTCCAGAGCAACACGCCCCAGAATACGGTCCCCGATATGCTCGATGATTTCACCACCCTCGGTGAGTGAAGCTACCATCAGGCCGTCCAGTGTACCGCAATCGGTTTCTGTGATAATGGCATCCTGGGCGACGTCTACCAGACGACGGGTCAGATAACCGGAGTTGGCTGTCTTGAGCGCGGTATCGGCCAGACCTTTACGAGCGCCGTGGGTTGAGATGAAGTACTGCAGAACCGTCAGACCTTCTCGGAAATTGGCGGTAATCGGTGTTTCGATGATCTCGCCGGACGGCTTGGCCATCAGACCGCGCATACCGGCCAGCTGTCTGATCTGCTGTGCGGAACCACGGGCTCCGGAGTCGGCCATCATATGGATCGCGTTGAACGACGGAGTTTCAATCTTGTTTCCGGCACGGTCGAAGACGATTTCCTTGGAAAGGTTATCCAACATCTCCTTTGCAATTTCTTCGGTTGCCTTGGCCCAGATGTCGATGACCTTGTTATAACGTTCACCGTCGGTAATCAGACCCTCGGTGTACTGGTTCTGGATTTCCGTGACCTCTTCTTCCGCCTTGCCGATGATTGCCGGTTTTCCTTCCGGGATAACCATGTCGTCCAGACAGATTGAAACTCCGGCCAGGTTCGCATATTTAAAACCGATCTCCTTGAGCCTGTCGGCCAGAATGACGGTTTCCTTGCTGTCCGACAGGCGGTAGCATGTGTCCACCAGGTTCGAAAGTTCTTTCTTTGTCATAACCTTGTTGACAGCTGAGAAAGGAACCGCCGGAGGTAGAACATCGCGCAGCAGTATCCTGCCCGGAGTTGTATCAACCATTTGCGGTTTTTCGTCCGTAGACAGGTTTTTCATGCGGACCTTGATTTTAGCCTGCATGTGCACAGCACCGGAATCGAATGCAATGCGGACCTCTTCCGGTGAAGAGAAACAACCGGAAGCGTTGATTCCGGACTCAAGTTCTTTATCAGTGGGCTTGAAGTACTCTCCCTTGACGTTGATCCGGTCACGGGTCATGTAGTATGCGCCGAGAACCATGTCCTGTGAAGGAACGATGATCGGCTTGCCGTTGGCGGGAGAGAGGATGTTGTTGGTTGACATCATCAGGACGCGTGCTTCCACCTGGCTCTCGATTGACAGCGGAAGGTGTACTGCCATCTGGTCACCGTCGAAGTCGGCGTTGAAGGCGGTACAGACCAGCGGATGCAACTGGATCGCCTTGCCTTCGATCAGAACCGGTTCGAAGGCCTGGATGCCGAGTCTGTGCAGGGTTGGAGCACGGTTCAGCATCACAGGATGTTCCTTGATGACTTCTTCAAGCACGTCCCACACCTCGGGGCGTTCTTTTTCAACCATCTTCTTGGCACTCTTGATAGTCGTGACGTAGCCACGCTCTTCCAGTTTGTTGTATATGAACGGCTTGAAGAGTTCCAGAGCCATCTTCTTGGGAAGCCCGCACTGATGGAGCTTCAGCTCCGGACCGACGACGATGACCGAACGGCCGGAATAGTCGACACGCTTACCGAGCAGATTCTGACGGAAACGGCCCGACTTGCCTTTGAGCATGTCGGAAAGGGATTTGAGCGGACGCTTGTTGGGGCCTGCGATCGCACGGCCGCGGCGGCCGTTGTCGAAAAGGGCGTCCACCGCTTCCTGCAGCATTCTCTTCTCGTTGCGGATGATGACTTCCGGCGCTTGAAGCTCGCACAGGCGTTTCAGGCGGTTGTTGCGGTTGATAACGCGGCGGTACAGGTCGTTCAGGTCGGATGTGGCAAACCGTCCACCATCCAGTGGCACCAGCGGGCGGAGTTCGGGGGGAAGAACCGGGATACACTCCAGAATCATCCACTCCGGCTTATTACCCGAATGCCTGAAGGCTTCAACAACCTTGAGGCGCTTGGCGGTTTTCTTGCGTTTGGCCTCGCTGGTGGACTCCACCATTTCGGAACGCAATGTTACAGCGAGCTCTTCGAGATTGAGCGAACGCAGGCAGTCACGGATAGCTTCCGCTCCCATGCCGCCGGAGAAAGCATCAGCCCCGTATTCCTGCTGCATTTTCAGATACTTGTCCTCGGACATCACCTCGCAAAACTGCAAGGGGGTGTTTTTTGGGTCGCTGATTACAAAACCCTCGAAATAGAGTACCTTTTCAAGGTCCTTGAGAGTGATGTCAAGCAGGTTGCCGATGCGTGACGGCAGTGATTTCAAAAACCAGATATGTGCTACCGGCGTGGCCAGGTCGATATGTCCGAGACGTTCACGCCGTACTTTTGAAGGTATTACTTCCACGCCGCACTTCTCACAGATAATGCCGCGATGTTTCATCCGCTTGTACTTGCCGCAGTTGCACTCATAGTCTTTTGTCGGGCCAAAGATCTTGGCGCAGAAAAGACCGTCACGCTCCGGTTTGAAGGTTCGGTAGTTGATAGTTTCCGGTTTTTTTACCTCGCCATGAGACCGTTCCCGAATCTTGTCAGGAGATGAAATCGATATGCGTATTGCTGAAAAGTGGAGTGGATCTTTTGGTTTATCAAAAAAGCTGAAATAATCTTCCACGATGCTCTCCTCCGTAGTCTTGCTCTTGGTGTCCGTTACGATAAAGCAGACGCCTGCAAAAAGTCTTTATTGTTCTTCGTCACCTTCAAGCAGATCAACATCCAGGCACAGTGACTGTAATTCCTTGATGAGAACGTTGAAGGATTCCGGCAGGCCGGGCTCAAGGGTATGTTTGCCCTTGACGATTGCCTCATACATGCGTGTACGTCCGGATACATCGTCAGACTTGACCGTCAGGAACTCCTGTAGCGCATGTGCGGCACCATAAGCCTCCATGGCCCAGACCTCCATCTCACCGAGTCTCTGGCCACCGAACTGAGCCTTGCCGCCCAGCGGTTGCTGGGTTACCAGACTGTAAGGCCCAATCGAACGAGCATGGATCTTGTCATCAACCAAATGGTGGAGCTTGAGGACATACATGACGCCGACAGTAACCTTGTTGTCGAATGGTTCGCCTGTGCGACCGTCAAACAGGGTTACCTGTCCCGACGAATGCAGATTGGCCTTGCCCAGCATGGCTTTGATCTGAGCTTCGGTGGCTCCCTCGAAAACCGGTGATGCCATTGCCACGCCCCGTTGCAGGCGCTTGGCAACCTTCAGCAGCTCTTCCTGGTTGAGTCCGTCGATGAATGTGCCGACCTCTTCATCTCCATATACATCTTTGAGGTAGGCTTTCAAGTTGTCTTCAGACGTATGCTTCTCGAGCATGTCTTCTATTTTCCAGCCGATTCCTTTGGCAGCCCAACCCAGATGGGTCTCCAGGATCTGGCCGACGTTCATACGTGATGGTACACCCAGCGGGTTCAGCACGATCTCCACCGGACGGCCATCTTCCATGTACGGCATGTCTTCTTCAGGCATGATACGTGAAACGACACCCTTGTTACCATGGCGACCGGCCATCTTGTCACCGACCTGCAGTTTACGTTTGATCGAAATATAGATCTTTACCATCTTGATAACGCCTGGAGGAAGATCGTCGCCGCGTTTCAGCTTCTGGATCTTGTCTTCGAAGACGTTATGAATCAGGTCTATCTGACGATTAAGCGTTTCGAGTATCTGATGCACCTTGTCATCGGTCTCGTCATCATCGCTGATGGAGATACTGCTCCAAACATTGCCGGGCAGTTCGGAAAGTACCTCTTCGGTGATCTTTCTACCCTTGGCGAGCAGCAGCTCTCCCTTGCTGTTCTCAAGCTTCACAGCCAGGGTCTTGCCGACCAACAGCCGCTTCAGCTTGCCGATGGCCGACTCGCGGATAATGCGGATCTCGTCCTGCTCATCCTTGCGCAGCTTTTCTTCTTCGGCTTTTTCTATCAGCTCGGTACGTGTATCTTTATCGTTGCCCTTGCGTGAGAATATTTTTGCACCGATGACAGTCCCTTCGACTCCGGGGGGAACCGTAAGTGACGTGTCACGAACATCTCCCGCCTTTTCACCGAAAATTGCGCGCAGCAGTTTCTCTTCGGGAGACAGTTGTGTTTCGCCTTTCGGTGTGATCTTGCCAACCAGAATGTCGCCCGGCTTTACTTCAGCACCGATACGGATAATACCGGATTCATCCAGGTCTTTGAGAGTTTCCTCGCCAAGATTCGGTATGTCGGAAGTGATCTCTTCCTTGCCTAGTTTCGTATCGCGGGCAACGCACTCGAATTCTTCGATGTGGATCGAAGTGTAGCGGTCATCCTTTACAAGCTTCTCTGAAATAAGGATGGAGTCCTCGTAGTTGTATCCTCCCCAAGGCATGAAGGCCACGACCACGTTCTGGCCCAAGGCCAGCTCACCCATGTCTGTTGACGGGCCATCGGCGATGACCGCGCCCCGTTTGACCTTGTCGCCAACCTTGACCACCGGCTTGTTGTTGATGCAGGTGTTCTGGTTGGAACGCGCGAACTTGATCAGGTTGTAAATGTCAACGCCGGTACCGTTCTCGTCAACTTCGTTCTCATCGATCTTGACGACGATCCTGCCGGCGTCTACCGACTCAACTTCACCGTCATGGCGTGCGATAACCGATACTCCCGAGTCCCTGGCAACAATGCGCTCCATGCCGGTTCCGACCAGCGGAGAATCGGCGCGCAACAGGGGCACCGCCTGACGCTGCATGTTTGAGCCCATCAGGGCGCGGTTGGCGTCGTCATTTTCCAGGAAAGGGATCAGCGCAGCCGCAACCGACACCAGCTGAATCGGGGCAACGTCCATCAATGCTATCTCATCACGGTGAACCAGAATAAACTCGCCGCTTTTACGGGCAGAGTTGTAATCGTTGACAAAACGTCCATCCGCATCGACCTCTGCATTTGCCTGCGCAATGGCATGGCCTTCCTCTTCCAGTGCCGAGAAGAAGCGCACTTCATTGGTAAGCTTGCCTTCCTGAACGATGCGGTAAGGAGTTTCAACAAAGCCGTGTTCGTTGATCCTGGCATAGGTTGAAAGTGATGCAATCAGACCGATGTTCGGTCCCTCGGGCGTCTCGATCGGACATACTCGGCCGTAGTGAGTCGGGTGAACGTCGCGCACCTCGAATCCGGCGCGTTCACGTGTGAGTCCCCCTGGTCCCAGGGCCGAAAGGCGGCGTTTATGCGTAACCTCGGAAAGAGGGTTGGTCTGGTCCATGAACTGTGACAGCTGGGATGAACCGAAAAACTCCTTCACAACGGCCGAAACCGGCTTGGAGTTGATCAGGTCGTGCGGCATCAGGTTTTCTACTTCCTGGAGGCTCATACGTTCTTTGATGGCGCGCTCCATGCGTACGAGGCCGATGCGGTACTGGTTTTCGAGCAGTTCACCGACCGCGCGCACCCGGCGATTGCCGAGATGGTCGATGTCATCTATTGCGCCGCGACCGTTTTTAAGTTCAATCAGGTAGCGTACAATTTCCAGGATGTCATTTTTTACTGCGATGCGGATATCGTTCGACAGCAGATCCTCGAAAATCATCCTGTTGCGCCGCAACGTCTCAATTACACGTCTGTTTTCATCAAAACCACCCTGGTCGATCATCTCAGTCAGTTTAATGGCGGTTTTAGATAGTCCCAGCGGCGCAAAGAAATCTTTCTGGAAGAAATCGTTGTCACGAATCAGGTTGTTGAACTCGTGCAGCAACTGGTCTTTCAGCTTGTCCGAAACAGTCTGGGCAGGCTCGACTTTCTTCAGGGACTTAACCAGGTCTGCCGGCAGTTTCATCATCAGGTACTGCGCAAACTGGTCTTCCGACTGGTTCAATCGTGATACCAGCGATTCAAAGCTGGCAACGTCTCCATTGCTCAACATGCAGGGAGCATTCAAAACCATACAATCCGGCCATACCTTCAGGCCGAGTTTGTAGTTGAGTTTGAGCCTTCCTACTGCGGACAGGTCGTAACGCTCCGGATTGAAGAACAGGTTATCGAACAGGGCCAGCGAGCTTTTTAATGTCGGTGGGTCACCCGGACGGAGCCGTCGGTATATTTCAATCAATCCCTCTTCACTGGTGCTGATCTTGTCAATCAGCAGAGTATCGCGGAACGACGATGTAATGTGCAGGTTGTCGATGAAAAGAACCTTGAAGCTTGTTACTCCACGAGCCTTGATGTCGTCAAAACGCTCTGCGGTGATTTCGTCATTGCATTCAATCAGGATCTCGCCGGTAGTGGGGTCAACGATGTCTGACGAGGCATAGCGGCCGAGTACGTCTTCAACCGTGGCCGGCACTTCCTTGATGCCATGCTCCTGCATCTTCTTGATCGAGGACTTGGTGAACTTGCGGTTGGCCTTGACCAGAACTTCACCGCTGGTCGGATCCACAACATCCACTGCCGTCTTCTGAAGGGTCAACAATTCCGGTTCAATGTTCTTGGTTATGGAATCGGACTTTATGTAAATCTCTTCGCTTTTATAATAATAGTTAAGCAGTTGCTCAACCGAATAACCGAGGGCTTTCAGCAATACCGTTGCAGGCATCTTCCTGCGACGGTCAATGCGTACATAAAGTATGTCTTTATGGTCGAATTCAAAGTCAAGCCAGGATCCGCGATAGGGGATAACCCGCGCGGAGTAGAGCACCTTGCCGCTGGAATGGGTTTTTCCTTTGTCATGATCGAAAAATACACCTGGAGAACGATGGAGCTGACTGACGATAACACGCTCGGTTCCATTGATAATAAAGGTACCGTTATCAGTCATGAGTGGAATTTCGCCGAAATAGACCTCTTGTTCCTTAATATCCTTGATTGCTTTTACGCCTGATTCCTTGCCGGAATCCCAGATCACCAGACGGACTTTAACCTTCATCGGAGCCGCATAGGTCATGCCGCGCTGATGGCATTCGTCAACGTCGTACTTGGGCTTGTTAAGCGTATAGGAAACGTACTCGAGCGAAGCGCTTTCGCTGAAGTCCTTGATCGGGAATACGCTTTGGAAAACGGCCTCAAGACCGGTATTCAGTCGAGACTCTGCCGGGACTTCCTGCTGCAGAAAACGACGATATGAATTCTTCTGAATATCAATCAGGTTGGGGATATCAATTATGTTTTTTATCTTGGCAAAGTTTTTACGCAAGAGGTGATTATTGGCGATAGAATAAGCCATGGCTTCTCCTTTGGCGGGTATCGTAACTGGAACCAGCTGAATGTTGCTAAGTTACTGGAACATAAGGATGTTGAGGGTGATGGTTATTGCCCAAACAACACAAGCCAAGGCCGCTCAGGGCGACCTTGGCTCTCATAAAGACAACTAGACGTACTGTTATTTGATCTCGACTTCTGCGCCAGCTTCCACGAGCTGTTTCTTGGCTTCTTCTGCTTCTGCTTTGGCAACACCGGACTTGACTGCGCCGGGTGCGCTGTCAACCAGGTCTTTGGCTTCTTTGAGACCAAGGCTGGTCAGTGCGCGAACAACCTTGATGACGTTGATCTTGTTTGCGCCACATGCCTTAAGAATAACGTCAAACTCGGTCTGCTCTTCAACAGCTTCAGCAGCAGCAGGGCCGGCAGCAACTGCAACGGCAACGGGAGCAGCAGCAGAAACGCCGAATTTCTCTTCCAGTTCCTTGACCAGTTCAGCAAGGTCAAGAACGGTCATTTTCTCGATAAAACCGATTACATCTTCTTTAGTAATAGACATTGGTATTTCCTCCGAAATTGTTTTTTATTGGTGAATTTAGTTGCTGGCTTTCTGAGCCCGGATTGCGTCCAGCACACGTACCAGCGAGCCGGGCAGTGCAGCCAGAACGCCGACGAAGTTGGTTGCAGGAGCCTGCATGGAGCCGAGCATCTTGGCGATGAGGACCTCACGCGACGGGAGATCTGCCAGTGCCTGGATCTGTTTGGGATCAAGCAGTTTACCGCTGAGTACGGCGGCCTTCAGGACGAACTTTCCCTGCGGATCCTTGGAAAACTTGTGCAGAACTTTAGCTGCGCTGGCCGGATCATCATAGCTGATGGCCACGGCGGTCGGGCCGGCAAGGAAAGGGCTGATGCACTCTACATCGGTCCCTTTTGCTGCTCTGTCGAACAGGGTATTCTTGAATACCTTGTACTCGACAGAAACCGCGCGCAGCTCATTTCGAAGTGTCGTTGCCTGTCCCACATTCATGCCGCGAAAATCGGCTAAAAATACCGCCTTGGCACGTGTGAGCCGCTCATGCATCTCGGTTACGAGTTCTTGCTTGCTGTTTTTGTTCAAGCGACTTCCTCCTTTCTTTTGGTATCTGGGGTAAAACCCCGGCCAAAGTCAGGAAACGCAAAAATGCGGTACCCAAGTCTCGGCAGGTCCGGATAGTCCGGATTGAGCTGTTCAGCGCCTGCTGTCTTTGACTTTGGCAAAATGAAATATGATCAGATCTGAGCTGTTACGTCACTTATATCAAGATTGACACCGGCGCCCATGGTGGAGGACAGGGATATCTTTTTGATGTAAGTGCCTTTTGCAGCAGAGGGCTTGGCTTTTACAAGAGCCTCGACCAGAGCCAGCAGGTTGCCTTTCAACATGTCGGCGGCAAAAGATACCTTGCCGACCGGAGCGTGAATGATACCGGCTTTTTCAACACGGAATTCAACCTTACCCGCTTTGGATTCCTTGACTGCCCTGCCGACTTCGAAAGTGACGGTGCCGACTTTAGGGTTAGGCATCAGGCCGCGAGGTCCGAGCAGCTTGCCGATTTTACCGACAACACCCATCATGTCCGGGGTTGCAATAGCGGTATCAAAATCAAACCAGCCGGCCTGAATCTTTGCAACAAGATCGTCAGCGCCAACGAAATCCGCGCCAGCCTCAAGCGCTTCCTTTTCTTTCTCGCCTTTTGCAAACACGAGAACCCTGACATCCTTGCCCAGACCGTTAGGAAGCACGACTGCACCGCGGACCATCTGGTCGGCGTGACGGGGGTCAACGCCCAACCTGACTGCCACTTCAACTGTCTCATCGAACTTCGCATAAGCAGCCTGCTTGACAACATCAAGAGCCGTTCCGAGAGGATAAAGCTTGCTTCGATCTATTTTTGACATTGCTTCAGAATGTTTCTTAGCTGTTTTCGACATGATACAACCTCTCTGTGTTTCTAATATAATAGTTAGCCGGTCTAGGCGATATCAACGCCCATTGAGCGGGCAGTACCCTCTACGGTGCGCATAGCCGCTTCAAGCGAAGCTGCATTGAGGTCAGGCATTTTCTTCTTGGCAATTTCCTCGACCTGGGCTTTGGTCAGTTTGCCAACCTTGGTTTTGTTGGGAACCGCGGAACCGCCTTTGATGTCGAGGGCTTTCATGATCAGTACCGGGACCGGAGGGGTCTTGGTGACAAATGTGAAAGAACGGTCGGCATACACGGTAATAACAACAGGTGTGATGGTACCTTCGTCACCCTGTGTTTTAGCGTTAAACGCTTTGCAGAACTCCATGATATTAACGCCATGCTGACCCAGCGCAGGTCCGATGGGAGGTGACGGGTTCGCTTTGCCGCCCGGTACTTGCAACTTGATATATCCGGTGATTTTCTTTGCCATGATTGGTGCTCCTTTATATGCCGTATGCCCGCCATCACTTAAGATGACATTGAGATTTAGTTCTTTTCTACCTGCATGAATTCGAGCTCAACCGGAGTCGCCCGCCCGAAAATAGTAACCGTTACGCGCAGTTTGCCCTTGTCAGGCTTGACATCTTCAACAACACCAGAAAAGTTCAGGAAAGGACCATCGACAACCCGTACCGTTTCACCGACTTCAAACTGTACCTTGGGACGGGGTTTTTCCGCTCCCTCTTCCATTCTGCGGGTGATCTTGAAAACTTCTTCATCGGGAATCGGGAATGGAGTGTTGCCACCCACGAAACCGGTTACTTTGGCCGTTTCCTTTACCAAGTGCCAAGCCTCGTCAGTAAGCTCCATTTTGACCAGAATATATCCGGGAAAAAACTTCCTTGATGATGTCTTTTTCTCACCTTTTTTGAGCTCTACTACAGTTTCGCATGGAATAAGAATCTCTTCGAAGTTACTTTCCATGCCTTCATTCTTTATACGTTCAAGGAGATTCAGTCTCACCTTGTTTTCAAAACTTGAATATGTATGTACACCATACCATTTCATGGACATTGGGGGATCCTTTATCCTAGTATCAGACGTAGCAGTTTGGCCAGAATAAGATCACAGGCGCCGAGATATAGTGAAATCAGGAACACAATGCTGATTACAACGCCGGTAGTGGCAATGGTTTCCTTGCGCGACGGCCATGTAACTTTATCAAGCTCGACCTTTACTGAATCAAAAAATGCGATGACTTTTTGCACGTGTATCTCCTGACAGTCAGATGCTATTAGCGTACTCTACTTAAAGCAGTCAATGACTACCAACAACAGTCTACTTATGATTATGGCAGGCCAGGAGGGATTCGAACCCCCAACATCCGGTTTTGGAGACCGGCGCTCTAGCCGTTAGAGCTACTGGCCTGTACATGCGAAGACTTATCCGCTATTACTTTGTTTCCTTGTGAGGCGTGTGCTTGCGGCAGAAACGGCAGTACTTGCTGAACTCCAGTTTGCCGGGAGTCGTTTTCTTGTTCTTGGTAGTGGTGTAATTCCTCTGTTTGCACTCAGTGCAGCCAAGCGTAATGATATCTCTCATGTCAGTGCATCCTTTTGTATGAATCCGCCGGTGTGAAGCTGGTCACACCGGCAGCATTTCTTGATGTTCAATATATTATTCGATAATGGAGCTAACAACGCCTGCGCCGACGGTACGGCCACCTTCGCGGATAGCGAAGCGGAGGCCTTCATCCATGGCGATCGGGG
>MGZK01000027.1 GCA_001802125.1 Geobacteraceae bacterium GWC2_55_20 | reverse complement strand
AACTTCGTCCAGCGAGAGGCTCTTGACCGGGTTGTCCTTGTTGACGTATACCGCCAGCGAATCCAGCGCCACGCCGATCTTGGTCGGTTTGAAACCGAACTTCTTCTCAAACTGCTCGATCTCGGAACTCTTCATCTCGCGCGACATGGGCCCCAGTTGCGCGGTGGCGGAAATCAGGGCGGGAGGAGCGGTGCTGGAGCCCTTGCCTTCAATCTGGATGTTGACGTTGGGGTATTTCTTTTTGAAGCCTTCGGCCCAGTAGGTCATCAGGTTGTTGAGGGTGTCGGAACCGATGCTGCTCAGGTTGCCGGCCACTCCGGCAGCGGGTGCGTACTTCTTGATTTTGGGATCGACTTTGGTGGGGGCGGCCTGGGCCGCAACGACGGTGACCAGCAGCAGCGCAGCGGTCAAAATTGACTTCTTGAACATGTGAGTGTTCCTCCTTGCTGAATACGTTACAATTTGAAAACACTCTAGCAGATCAATGTTACAGTAATGTTACAGTGAGGAAAAAGATGGGTTAAATGTGGCGGGAATTTCTGAACTGGCAATGGATCGCGATGGCAAGACACAAATGCCAGTTTATTCCGGCTCTTTAACGCTCTTTCAGCGCCAGGACCCTTGATGGCAAACTGTATTTCAGGCAGTAAACGGCTACGGCGCTTTTGAAGCGACAGGATGGATATTGCTTCCCGCCGTCAAAGCGCCGTTCATTTTACACCACGCCATATCACCGGAAAAAGCTAACCGCAAAAGATCGTTCCATCCTGCAGACGGAACATGCTCCGCTTTATCCCGTCCGCCGGTTACAAAAGTTACGCTTTCCTCAATGTGAACGAGAAGAGCGAACCATGACCCGCTTCACTTGACACGGACACATCGCCTCCATGCAACTGCACGATATGCTTCACAATCGCCAGACCTAGACCGGTGCCGCCCTGTTCGCGCGTCCGGGCTTCGTCAACCCGGTAAAAACGCTCGAAGATGCGCGACAGATCCTTGAAGGGAATGCCGATACCGGTATCAGCGACCGAGACCCTGACAAACTCGCCAATGTCCTCGGTAAACAGCCGCACGGTGCCGTTTTCCGGCGTATACTTGATGGCATTCTCCAGCAGGTTGACCAGCACCTGCTCAAGACGCCCCTGATCGGCCAACACCCGCGGCAGCTTACAGCCGTCAGATTCGTTGACGATCAAGATTCTCTTCTGATCCGCGCTTTCCCGCAGCAGCATGCAGGCCTTGGAAATCGTTCCGTGGACATCCAGCGGAAACAGTTCCATCAGCGCCTCCTTGGTTTCCAGATGCGACAGGGTCAGGATATCGTTGATCAGATTAGTGAGACGTTCCGAATGACTGGCAATGATCTCGACGAAACGGCGAGCCCGGACGGGATCCGATTCCAATGCGCCATCCAGAAGGGTTTCGGCGTATCCCTTGATGATCGTCACCGGGGTTCTAAGCTCGTGGGACACGTTGGCGACAAAGTCACGCCGCATGTTTTCCACTTTTTTCAGATCACTGATATCGTGAAACACCGCGACAATGCCCTGCCTGACGCCGCTGACATTCAGCGGAACCCAGTGTGTGAAAAGAGTGCAATCGTTCGGCTGGATCGATATTTCCCGGAGCAGTTCGTCCACATCCGGCTTGCCAAGCTCTTTGAAAGCTTCCAGCAGATCTGGATGACGTGAGATTTCCACCAGTTTCTTGCCTTCCACATCGCCGGAGATCGAGAAGAGACGGCGAAAAGCAGGATTGACCAGGGTTATCACGCCATCTGGCGCCGTAACCATGATTCCCTCACCCATGCTGCTCAGAATGGTGTCCAGACGCTGTTTTTCAGCCGAGAGGCGTTGAACCTGTTCTTCGATCCGCTCCGACATCTCGTTCATCACTCCGGCCAGCTTGCCGATTTCATCCCTGGAAGTTACCTTGATCCTGGCCCCCCTGCCCCCCTGACCGATACTGGCGGCAGCCTCAGCCATGTCACGAAGCGGGCGCGAGGTCAGGTTGGAGAGGATACCGCTGAACAGCAATGCGATCAGCACCGTCACCAGCGCCGCGCCGCCAACCACTCCATGCAGCGTGCTGCGGGTGGAGGCCAGGTATTCCAGCGGCATCGCCAGACGGATTACCCCTTCGGGAGTGCCGCTGCCATAACTCATGGCCAGATAAAGCATCGATATGCGCAATGTGTCGGAATAGCGCAGCGCACTTCCCGTCCCATTCTTTATGGCATCCTGCACCTCGGGACGCTGGAGATGGTTCTCAAGCTGGCCCAGACGGGCCTTGCCCACATCTGAATCGCCGATGACGGTTCCGTTTGGAGCAATCAGGGTAACCCTGGCCTTGATAACGGTCCCGACGGTCTCCGCCAGCTGCTGCGGAGGCTGAACCCCATTGTTGCTGATGACCAGCAGACGCGCCAGCTGGGCCTGATTGGCCAGATTGGCCCGGCTCTCCTCGATCATCTCCTTCTGCAGCACATGGCCTATGTAAAAATAGAAACTTCCCGTGATCAGCACTATCAGAAAGATGTAGGACAGCATCAGCTTGGTACGGAATCCCATGAACTTACTCCTCGATCTTGTAGCCGAAGCCACGTACGGTTTTGATTATATCCCCGGGGGCTCCCAACTTGCCGCGCAGACGGGTCACATGGGTATCTACGGTCCGGGTGTCACCGGCGTTGTTATAGCTCCAGACATCCTGCAGCAGCTTCTCCCTGCTGTGTACGCGTCCTTTTTTCTCGGCCAGGTAGAGCAGCAGCTTGAATTCGGTGCTGGTCAGCTCGATCTCGGTTCCGGCACTGGTTACAAGGTGGCGCTGCTTGTCGATGACGATCTCGCCGATTGAGAACAGTGCCGGCGGAGCCGCTTCGTGCTCAAAACGTCTCATCAGCGATTTGATCCGCAACATCACCTCCCGCATCGAGAAGGGCTTGACGATGTAGTCATCGGCCCCCACTTCAAAACCGACCACCCGGTCGATCTCGTCCCCCTTGGCGGTAATCATGATTATCGGGATCCGGGCGGTACGAGGATCTTTTCTGAGCGCCTTGCAGACTTCCGTCCCCAGCAAACCGGGCAGCATCAGATCCAGCAGGATCAGGTCCGGCAGTTCGGAAGCGGCCAGCTCAAAACCCTGCTTGCCGTCATGGACGCAGTGCGCTGCATAACCCTCTTTTTCAAGGTTGAAGGCCAACAGCCCGGCCAGATCTTTTTCATCCTCAATGATCATTACTTTTTTCACGGCAGGCTCCCGCAGGTAATCTGACTGGTGTTATTTTGACAAGTTGTAACATACAAATGTTACAGCCATGTGTCGGATTGATGACTTTTTTGTAGAAATAACAGAGTCAAGCAACCAAGTGGGATTTTACATAAAATTTATTCTATCTCCACAAGATTGTAACAGTGATCGCTTATAGTGACCAAAAACTTGAACGGAGAAGAACAGGACATGAAAATCAGGATCAATGAGGATTATTACTTCTGGTGCTGCGACTGGTGCGACACAGAGAATCTGGTGCCATGGGTGAAACTGCAGGACGGAACCTACTGCGGCGCCTGCCACCGGCCGATGACAACACCCCATATGAGCGGTGTCATCGTCAACGGCGTCATTGCGGCAGGGTTGTGCTAGCCATGCGCGATTGGCTGGAATCCATGGCCCGATGGTATCTGCAGCCGTTGCAAAGCGGCCTGGCCGAACTGGACCTGCAGATAGATAAATTGCGCATGTTGCGTGATTCCTGCCGGACTTCTCCTCAAGAGCAGCGTTACGACGGAACTTTTGATTCAAATCATCAATGTCCGCGATACATCTCCAGCACGTAGAGCACGATTTCAATCGCGATCAGCACAATGATGATCCATTCCAGGCGGGCCGAACGGCGGGCATGGGAGAGGCTGCTGAAGACATCGGTCATGTCCAGCAGCGTTTCCGACTTGTGCTTGATTTCCTGGTAGCGCTGGTTCAGCTCGAACAGTCCGGCCATGGTCAGATAGAGCCGGTCCGCCTCCGGATTGTCCCAGGTGATATCCGGCTTGTCCAGCACCATGATATGGGCAATCGATGTAAACTTGAAGCTCAGGATCGATGATGCCAACCGGGCCATGTCCCGGTCGGGCAGTTCCAGCGTCCCCTTGCCCAGATTGGCGATCAACACCTCCACCTCGTCGAAAACCACATCGACCCGCTCCTCGATCCGCTCCAGCGCCACCGACTTGGCAATCACGAAACAGATGATATCCATGAAAGCCAGGTTGAAACCCGGCATCACAGCACTGTCGTTGGTGATGGCCGGACCGCGGGACGGGTCGATTTCCAGACGGTATTCCTCGCGGTACGGCAACTGGGGCTGTCCTTTTAGATAATCGGCGTAGGTCGGCATGCCGTCCAGAAAGCGGGCAATGATATCGCCGGAACAATTTATGAAGACCACTCCACCGAAGTAGTACAGGTAGACCAGTTCAACATCGTCCGCAGCCGCCAACGAAAATGTCAGCGGACTGAGCTTCATCGGCTCTTCCCAACGGTATTTACGGGTGATGCCGAGCTTGCCCGCCAGGCGGTTCAGATCCAGCTCTCCGGCAAAGGCAAATGCATTGAAGGTAAAAATTTCCATAAAGCCAACCTTGCCCCTGATCCTGCGACGCTGCTCCATACTGGTTTCATCTATTGTTAGCGTACCATAAGCAGGCTCGGTTACAAGCGGTGAATGGATTGTCGCGCTGCTTTAGAAGCACCTGTTTATACCGACCAAGAGACATGTGGCTATACCGATCTGCAAGAAACAATACTGCGTCTCATTACAAAACGGGTTGACATTTTATCCACCCTGCTTTATTGATAACAAAAATCAATTTCATTGCGAGTGGGGGCTCATGCTTTTACCAGACCCAGAACCCTTTAAACACAATCAGTCTTTTCAGCATTTTTCACGGAATATGCTCGAAAATTTTAAAGACCCTCTTGACTGTCTGACCGCACATCTGGTGCTTGAATGTTCCGCGGTACTGGCCGGGGTCAAACCTGCCAGTTTGATCTCCCTCGTCAATCGCACCCGTCCCTGCGGGCGGAATATATACCAGCTTTGGCAGCTTCATCACGAGGATCTTGCACACCGCCTTTCCGATCTCACCTTGGTAATACTGCAGAACAGGCCACAAGCTGTACTGCTGTTATGCTACAACCATGACCACCTCGAGCGCCATCTGGCCCATGGCGGCATCCGCACCCTGCTGCACAAAGCCGGATACGAAGCCGGCGCATCGTGCACAACACTTGTAGACGAGTTGAGTAACCGCATTGCCGGAAATGATTCCTTTCCCCATGAGATTGGCCTCTTTATCGGTTATCCGGCCAAGGATGTCGCAGCATTCATGGGACTGGTCAAACTCCCCTTTTCCTGTCAGGGCCCCTGGAAGATTTACGGCAACCCGGAACGAAGTCTCGCCCTGGCCGAGCAATACCGCTGCTGCCGCCAAAGGATGGCCGCAATCCTGGCAACCGGGACCAGCACAGCGCTGGAACAGGATTATTCAAAGCACCCTTTTTTTGCCAATCACATGATAATGACTATCAATATCCAGGCAAGCAGCATTAGCCGTCAACATCCAACAAAGGAGATGCAATCATGAAAAACGTTTTCGCAGCAGCAGCCCTTGCCGCACTGGCGGCAATCCCGGTACAGGCCGATGAAATCACATGGAGCGGTACAATCAGTCACGTATTTGAAAAACACTGTATCGCCTGCCATGGCAGCGCTGCGCCTGAATACGCAGATTTCAAGAAGGATAAGGCGGCCTGGCTTAAGAAGGGAATCGGCATGAGGATGGAAACCTACAGCCACCTGCTGCCGTTCGTCGGCTGGCCCAACTCCGGGGCACTGATGAGAAGACTGGATGACGGCACGGGTTCAATAGATGGGAAACCTGGCAATATGTACCTGCACTTGGGTTCCGACGAACGGGAACGGCAGGCCAATCTTGCTATTTTCAAGCAGTGGGTTGGCAACTGGAATCTGAAAAAGTGGAGCGATGTTTCCAAGAGCGAACTTAATAATCTCAAGGTTAAATACTGACAGAAGACGGGATAATTCTCCAATGGCACATAACACTATAGCAAGCAAGGAACTCTTTGGCGGTTCCCACGAGATTGTTATCATGCATGATGGATTGCCATACCGACTCCGAATAACTAAAAACAACAAACTGATACTCACGAAGTAACTACAACAACCATCAGCCAGCCACAGGTGCTCCCCCCACCACGCAGCCAGCCAGAAACACTACTCACACAAAAGGAGAATGTTCATGGCTGTGCTGCGTACCACTACTATTGCGCTTTCGCTTTCAATGATAATCGCCGGCTCTGCCCTGGCCGGGCCGCCACTGGCCACCGATGACACCGGTACGGTGGAGGTCGGCAAAATCGAGATCGAGCTGAACGGCTCTTACAGCGATGACAGCGAGACGGCTTTCGGTGTTACCACCAGGTGCAATCGATCGGCTGCCGAATTGAAAGTCGCTACCGGATTGTACAAGAATCTGGGGATCTCCGTGGCGCTCCCGTACAACATCAGCGAACGGGTCAGGGAAGACGACCAGCTGGTCGGCCGCAGCGACGGCTTGGGCGATATGACTCTCGAAATCAAATACGCCCTGGCCGATCTGGCCGGCATCAGCTTCGCCATCAAGCCGACCGTCATCATCCCAACCGGCAGATACAGCGCAGGGCTTTCCGAAGGGCGCTGGCAGTTCAGCGGAACCCTGATCGCAACCAGGGAATTCGAAGATGGCAGGTACGCCCTGCACGCCAACTTGGGATACCAGCATCACGATTACCGCACGGCCGAACTCAGAGAGGGAACGCGCAGCGATATCTGGTCCGGCTCCCTCGCCGGTGAGATGGAAGTGGCAAAGGGGTTGTTTGCCGTGGCCGACTTCGGACTGGCCGGCACGGCTGACAAATCCACCAGTCAGCTGTCGGCCTGCGCCCTGACCGGAATACGTTACGAAATCAACGATCATCTGGATGTAAATGTCGGGGTTAAGCTTGGCCTGACCAGACCGGAAGACGATTTGACGGCCATCTACGGGATCGTACTGAAGTATTAAAATCAACACGGGAGAACTGATGATGACACTTGGATTGGTAAGCTGCGGCGAAAGGTGCGAAATCGTTGAAGTCAGGCATTGCGGCGGATGCGGTGGTGATTGTCACGACGACAAACACAAACTCGGGCACGCCCGTGGTGGCAAACAGCACAGCACGACCCGGGCCGAGGAGATGGGACTCAGGGCCGGCAAACGGGTCGAGATGCTGAAAAACGACGGCAACCTGCTGCTGTTGCTGGTGGATGACGCGCGCATCGCAATAGATCGACGCATGGCAATGAAAATAATGGTGAGGAGAACAACAGATGAATCTGGCACAGCTTAAACCGGGGGAAAAGGGCACAATCTCCGCCATAGGAACCATCGGACCTTTGCGGCGCAGACTAATGGACATGGGAGTTCTGGCAGGGGTTGAGGTCAAAGTGCTGAAGATCGCCCCCCTGGGAGATCCGATCGAGGTTAGTATCAAATGCTACAATCTCTCGCTGCGCAAGAAAGAGGCCGAGGGAATCAGCCTGGAGGAGGCGGAATGAGTACACAACCAAACAAAATACACGACTCGGAACAGGAGAGCAGCGCCGTGCGCAAAGACAGGCTCCGCCCGGTCGAGAAGCGCACGATCACCGTGGCGGTAGCCGGCAACCCCAACGCGGGTAAATCGACCCTGATCAACGCCATTGCCGGAACACGGCTGCATGTCGGCAACTGGGCCGGGGTCACGGTGGAGAAGAAAGAGGCGCTCTTCGAGTTTGGCGGAAGCCGGATCAAACTGGTGGACCTACCCGGCACCTACTCCCTCTCCCCCTACTCCCAGGAGGAGATCATCGCTCGCGACTACCTGCTCCATGATCGCCCCGACCTGATCGTCAACGTCGTGGATGCCACCAATCTGGAGCGCAACCTGTACCTGACGGTCCAGCTGTTGGAGCTGGGCATCCCGATCGTGATGGCGCTCAACATTTATGACGAGGCTCAGGCCAAAGGCTACAAATTCGACCTGGAGGGGATCGAGAAGATGCTCGGCATCACGGTTGTCCCCACCTCGGCCACACGGAAAAGCGGCCTGGACGAACTGTTGAAAAGCGTGCTGGCGACGGCCGGCAACCTGAGCCGCCATGCACCGCGCCGGCTGAATTATGGCGAGAATATCGAAACCGCCGCTGGTTTCATGACGGAGGCGTTGCAGAAAAACTATCCGGCCCTGCTGGAGAGATATCCGCAGCGCTGGCTGCTGCTGAAGCTGATGGAGGGCGACGGCCATCTGCACGACGAGATCGGCTGCTTGGACAATACACTGCTGAACGAAGCGCTGCACCATCTGAAACGGGCCCATGGCGACGACATCGAGGGGGTTCTGGCTGATGCGCGCTACGCCCAGGCCAGCGGACTCTGCCGTGAGGTACAGCATAAACCGCAACAGCGCAACACCGAACTGACCGAGAAGATCGACCGGATCGTGCTGAACCGTTTTCTCGGCATCCCGGTCTTCATGGCCGCCATGTGGCTGCTGTTCAAGCTGACCTTCGACCTGTCGGCTCCCTTCGGCGAATGGATCGGAACCATGATTGAAGGCCCCTTCAAGCGCTGGGCAGCGGCCCTGCTGGGAGGGGTCGGCGCACCGGACTGGACCGTTTCGCTGGTCAACGATGGAATCATCGCCGGGGTCGGCTTCGTGCTGGTCTTCGTACCGGTCATCTTCGCCATGATGTTCTTCATCACCTTCCTGGAAGGGAGCGGCTACATGGCCCGGGCGGCTTTCGTGATGGACCGGGCCATGCATGCCATCGGCCTGCACGGCAAGTCCTTCATCCCGATGCTGCTGGGTTTCGGCTGCAACGTGCCCGGCATCTACGCCACCCGCACCCTGGAAAATCCCAGGGACAAGATCCTGACCGCGCTGCTGATCCCGCTCATGTCCTGCGGAGCGCGCCTGCCGGTCTATGTGCTCTTTATTGGCGCCTTTTTCCCGGACAACTCCGCCACCGTCATCTGGTCGCTGTACATCCTGGGCATCCTGCTGGCGATTGTGATGGGCTATGTATTCAAAAAAACTCTGTTCCGGGGCGACGCGCCCATGTTCATCATGGAGCTGCCCCCCTACCGGATGCCTTCCTTCACCAGTCTCTGCCTGCACACCTGGGAGAAGGGCAAGCACTTCCTGTTCAAGGCCGGCACCTACATTTTTGCGGTCTCGATCCTGGTCTGGTTCATGCTCAACCTCCCCTGGGGGGTGGAACACAAAAAAGATTCCTACCTGGGACAGGCCGGACAGGTTATGGCTCCGGCCCTGACGCCGCTGGGGTTCGGCACTTGGGAAGCTGCCTCGGCGCTGATCACCGGAGTGATCGCCAAGGAAATCGTGGTCGGCACGATGGGTGAGATCTACAGTCCCAAGCACAAGGATGGAGAAAATAAGGAAGTCCCGACCCTGGGCGAAGACTTGCGGGAGATCGTGGTTTCATTCGGGGCGGCAGTTAAAACGGCGGTCAGCACACTACTGTTCATGCCCGCAGAAGCGGAAAAAGAGGAGGATCAATCCGCACTCAAGCAGGCCATCATGGCCGGTTTCACGCCGCTTTCATCCGTTGCCTTCATGGCCTTCGTACTGCTTTACATGCCCTGCATGATCGTGCTGGCCGCCATGCATCAGGAGTTCGGTACCTGGAAATGGGTTGGAGTCGGATTCGCCTACCAGACCATACTGGCCTGGACAGTGGCAATGATCATCTACCAGGGGGGAAACCTCCTGGGACTGGGAGGGTAACATGGGAGTCTTCGATGGCATTCTGGCAACGCTGATACTGGCGGGAGCCTTCTGGCTGCTCTACCATTCGCTCTGGAAAAAGAAGGGGCATTGCCGGGGATGCGAGAGTGGCTTTTGCGATAAAAAATGATCTGAATCCGGGGCTGAGTATTCTTCCCGCAGCACGCTATTGCCCTTCACCATGACGATTTCCTCATCCGCCAAGTGCGGAAGGAGATATGCCCCCGTTACGGCGGGGGCATCATTTCAGCTTTTCCACCATGCGTAGAAGTAGTAACGAAGCCGCCCTCAAAGCGGCTTCAGCTGTTTCTGCATCAGGTATCTTCCTGGTTACCAGAAAGCCCCTCCAGCCGTTTGCTCATCTCTTCCGTGGACGGAAAATATTTTTTCAACTCTCTCGGTAACTTGTTTGACAGCTTATACGTCGAAACGCCGATCGGTTTTTTGCTGTCCCGCAAGGCGTATTCGACAAATGTCCTGCTTTTCTCCTTACAAAGTATTATGCCGATAGAAGGTTCTTCATCAGGCAAACGAACTGTGTCGTTGAGTGCTGAAAGATAAAACTGCATCTTGCCTGCATATTCCGGCTTGAACGCTCCGATTTTCAGTTCGATCGCCACAAGGCAGCGTAACTGCCTGTGATACAGCAACAGGTCTATGAAAAACTCTGATCCGTCAATTTCCAGCCGATACTGATTGCCGACAAAGGTAAAGTAGCCGCCCATCTCGACCAGGAATTTTCGGACATTATCCACCAGTGCTCGTTCAAGCTCCTTTTCCGAGTGTTCTTCGGCCATCTCCAGAAAGTCGAAGGTGTATTCATCTTTAACCGCCAGTTTTGCCTGATGGCGATATTTTCCCGGCACTGCTTTGTCAAAGTTGGTTTGATTCGCCATAAACCGTTCAAAGGCTCCGGCCTCAATCTGGTTGATGAGAACATCTTTGGTCCAGCCGAATTTCTTTGTCACCTTGATATAGAATTCTCGTTGCAGTTCGTCCTTACAGCGTTCCATTATGATGACATTTTTCGTCCAGCTGATTTCTGCAGCCAATGGTTGCAGTTTTTGATTGTCCCTGTATGCCAGATAAAGGTTCCGCATATTCCAGAGGTTTCGGGCGGAAAAACCCTGCATTCCCGGAAATTCGTTCTGTAAATCCCTGGCAACCGTTTCTACAACGGCTTTTCCCCAGCCAAGCTGATCCTGTCTGCTGACAATGGATTTGCCGATGTCCCAGTATAGGGCAATCAGCTCCTTGTTGACCGCCTTCAGAGCGGCGTACTGTGCCTTGTGAATCCGTTCCTTTAGTTCCAGAAGAAAGGTTGAGTATTCCGCAGGCAGGATACTTTTCATTTCTTATCCTCCACCACAGAAATTCCCTCATCCGTCAGGGCGCAAAGGGCGTAGACGAGGCGATCGATTTCGGCTTCCAGGGCTGGAATGTCGGTTTGGGTTTCGCTCCCCCTCCCTTGACGGGAGGGGGTTGAGCGGTTGTCTTTGATTGCTGATGTCATGTGTGTAGCTCCCTTAAAATCGACAAAAGTTATACCAAAACACCGAATTAAATGCCACACAAACAAAAAGAGCGACATCGCTGTCGCTCCCGCAATAACTTTATTGACTTCCTTGGAGTTTTCTAGGTCTCAGCAATTCAAATGCTTTCTACAAAGTGATTTTATCAGTTGGAAACAAATCCGTCCGGACCAGGCAAAATCGGTGCCATGACCATCATTTTCGCGGTTTATGGCGGTTCTCGTAGAACTTGAGAATCACATAGGTGATCCAGGCGACGATGAACATTCCGACCGTAAATATGGCGTACGAAAGAGGCCAGGGGATATTCCTGGTCATCATCGAAAACTCGGACATGCCGCCGATGCCGGCAATCACGTTGAGAGGCATGAAGATCACGCTGAGAATGGTCAGACGGTAGATGACACGGTTCTGGTTGATGTTGATGAAACCGACCGTGGCATCCATCAGGAAGTTGATCTTGTCGAACAGGAAAGAGGTGTGGCCGTCCAGAGATTCGATGTCGCGCAGAATCTGCTGCGAATCTTCCAGCTGCGGCACTGAGAGCAGTTTTCTGCGGATCAGGAAGGTCAGGGCGCGACGGGTATCCAGTACATTGCGACGAACGCGGCCGTTCAGGTCCTCCTCCTCGGCAATGTCGGCCAGGGTCTGGGCCGCCTCTTCGTCGGTCATTTTTTCACTGAGCACCTTCTTGCCGACTTCGCCCAGCGCGGTGTAGATTTCCTCCAGAGAGTCGGCCGAATACTCGGCATCGGCGGCATAGAGGTCCAGCAGCATGTCCATGCCGTCGGAGACGGAACCGGCCTGTATCCTGGCGCGCAGACGCTGCAGACGGAAAACCGGCAGTTCTTCTTCGCGTACAGAAAAGAGGATGTCACGGTAGAGGATGAAGGCCACCGCCACGTTGCGGGAACTCCCCTCGCGATCGAGCAGGAAGTCGGAGTGCAGGTGAATCTCGCCGTTTTCCTCCACATAGAAACGGGCGCTGGTTTCGATGTCGGTCAGATCCTCCGGATCGGGCAATTCCAGTCCAAAAAATTGACCGATCTTACGTCGGTCGGCTTTTGTCGTACCCACCAGATCGACCCAGATCGGCTTGATTCCTTCCAGGTCCTCGACCGATTCGATCGTGGTCTGGCTCAAGCGGCCATTCGACAGCTCAAAGGCGTTCACGACGCATGCGGCGCCCAGGTAGCTGCTGCGGGTAGCCAGCGTGTCGCGAGTGGCATCGCTGACTTCGTCCAGAATGTCGTCGGCGTGGCTGTCGTCGATCTGTCCCCACGCCAAAAACAGATCCTCGGGGGGCAACTCGTCCAGAATCGATGCAATTTCGGCGGGATCAAGCCGGTTCAAATAGAGATGCAGTTCCGCCAGGCACTGTTTCTGCGCAACAGATTCCGCCTGCTCATGACGCGGCGTATCCTGCCTGTGGCCGGTCTCGTCCCCAAGCCTGTATCTGGAAAGCATATTTTGAACTGTTTTAAGCGGCATCCTGCACCTGTCCCACGCCGTTTGACATTTCGAGAATCTTGATCGTTTAGCACATTAACATCTGGAATGCAAAGTAATCAGCAGGTTATATAATATTCCCCATGTCCGGCATTTTTCAGACCCTGGCCAGGACTTTCAACAGGTGTGGCACCATCTGCTTCTTGCGCGACATCACGTTCTTAAGTTCATACAGGTGCGGCTCAAGCTGCGGATATTCCATCACATGAGCGATGCGGGTATGCCCCTCCACCAGGAACAGCGTGGTTTCGGTCGTGATATCCGTTACCATCAGGCCGGCGATGAAGAGATTGTCGCGCCGTTTTACCTCCGCCAGGGCCGATAGCAGATCGTCTTTCATGCCGTAAAATTCGTCGAAGCCGACCACCTCCACCTGTCCAACGCCGATTGTATGTGATTCCTGCTTGAAAAGTTTGAAATCTGCCGCCACGACCCGCTCAACCGTGCCGTAGTTTTTCAGAGAACTGCAGGCGGCAAAAATATCGCGTCCGAAATCGGTTGCGATGACTCCTGCCAGTTGTTCCAGCCAGGCAACCGCCCGGCGGTCACTTTCGGTGGTGGTGGGCGACTTCAGGATGACCGTATCGGACAGGATCCCAGCCAGAAGCAGCGCCGCAATTGTCGGGTCCGGCTCGACGCTGCAATCACGGTAGCGCCACGTCACCAGGGTACAGGTGCTGCCGACCGGCGAGGTGGTGAATGCGATCGGCAGATTTGAGTGGCTGTTGCCAAGCTTGTGGTGGTCGATGACCTCGCTGATTTCGACCTGTTCCGCACCCGGAACAGCCTGCCCCAGTTCGTTGTGGTCCACCAGTATCAGGCTGTAGGGAATCGGCGAAAGCAACGAGGATTTGGTTGCGACACCGGCCAGTGTGCCATCCTCCTCCAGAGCCAGTATCGCCGGTTCACTGGATGCCATCAGCTTCTGGCGCAGGGCGGCCAGTGACTCGCCGACCCCGATCGTTGAAAACGTACACTCCGCCAGAAACGAAACCGGCGTGGAAAGTCGCGCCAGCCAGGCGGCGGTGGCGGTGTCATGCGGTGTCAACAGCACGTTGACACCTTTCTCTAGCGCCAGTTCATTCAGTCCCGCTTCCAGGGGGTGCCCGCCGGTCACCACCAGCACCCGCACACCCCGCTCGATTGCCGCCTGCTGGATGGTACGGCGGTTACCGGTCATGATCAACAGTTCGCGCGGGTCGTGCCCCTCGATCCGGCTGGTAAAGGACTCCTCCAGCATGGCGCCGATAAAGAGTTTCAGCGTAACCGGATCATTGCCGTCCCCACCGGTCTCGAACCGGCCCGACAGGGTCCTGGCCAGGCTCGGCAGACTGGTCATCACCTGCCGCAGTTTTTCCTGGCAGGGAAGCATGTAGCTTTCGGATAGCCGCCGCAGTGAAAGCGCGCCGCACGGTTTCTGATCATCACATATCACCGGCAGAACCCGCACGCCGCTCTTGTTGAACAACTCCAGCGCTTCGTAGGCCGAGGCCCGCTGGCCGATCGTGATGGCTCGCGCATTGATTATGTCGCGAACCTTGGGATGGACATCGGCCAGAAACAGTGGCTCCGGTATTCCGAGGCGATCTAGGATATAGAGGGTCTGAGGATTGGGTGCGCCGGCCATAGCTGCAATCACGTCCGGATCGCCTAGCTTCTGTTTCAGAGCGGCATAGCCGATCGCCGATGCGATCGAATCGGTGTCGGGATTTCGGTGGCCGATTACGTAGGTGGTTTTGTTCATGGGTTGTATCGCTTTCATTGGTAAGTTGAAAACTGTCTGGTCCTGTCGGTTTGATGCATTTACTGAGGTCAATAGCACAAATTTTTTTAGATAAATATAACATAACTGCAAAACAGATCAGTTTTAGGGATTGCCGCACCGTAAACGGAAGACCGGGGCATCAATTACGGAATTTCTACTTTTCCAGAGAGAACTCTTCCCTGAAAATCCTGACTTTGACGATGGACGTCGGCGTGATCTCTTCACAGATAAATTTCAGATTGTTCCACTCGATTTTTTCCCCTTTCCTAGGGAATCTTCCAACTTCATTCAGTATCAGGCCAGCCAGAGTATCATAGGGTAAATCTTCTTCAAACTTCATATCGAGCAGTTCTTCCAGATCATTCAACGAAATGAGCCCATCGACCAGCATACTTCCATCCGGGAGACGTTCCGCCCGGCGCAGATCACCGATATCATGCTCATCCTCGATTTCTCCGACCAGCTCCTCCAACAGGTCTTCAGTGGTCACCAAGCCGCTGATGCTGCCATACTCATCCACGACAAACGCCATTTGCATCCTCTTATGCTGCATCTCACGAAGCAAATCACTGGCCCGCTTGTTCTCCGGAACGAACATCGGTGTGCGCATAATCTGGCACAGTTTGAATTCAGGCTTATCGATAAATGGGTGCAGAAACAGGTCCTTGCTGTGGATAAATCCAACGATATTGTCACGATCGTTTTGGTAGACCGGATA
Organism: Geobacteraceae bacterium GWC2_55_20; assembly: GCA_001802125.1. GTDB lineage: Bacteria > Desulfobacterota > Desulfuromonadia > Geobacterales > Pseudopelobacteraceae > JACRCG01. Next base: position 22,991 of record MGZK01000027.1, on the reverse strand, counting down.
GCGGGTGTACATATTATCACGTACAACCTGCATGAATACATCCTTTGGCGAATCAATATCCAGGAGGATCATCCTGAGTCGCGTAACCATGACTTCGCTGACTTGGGTACGGCTGAAATCCAGCATATTTTCGATCACCTTTTGTTCGTGCTCGCTCAATGCTCCGGCTCCGACACCTTCGGTAACGGTATGGAGAACTTCTTCCCTTGTGACAAACTCCTGAGCGCTGGTTGGCTTGACGCCAAACATAGCCAGCACCGCCCGATTCGAAAGAGTTAAAAATGTCACCGCCACCCCGCCGATCGTGGCCAATGCGTTAATCGGTTTGGCAACAATCAGGGACATCCGGTCCGCGAACTGAAGTCCGATGGTTTTTGGTGCAAGTTCCCCGAGAATAAGTGAAAAATAGGAAACCAGGGCAACTACGATACCGATCGAGATCGGCTCACCGGCTTCACGCATCCATGCATAAGGTGCTGAATCAAGCTGCGGCTTGAGATATTCCACCGCCGTCGCGCCACCTACTGCCGAGGCCAACGATCCAACTACGGTAACCCCGATCTGCACCGTTGCCAGGAAGCGGTGTGGGTCTTTCTGGAGTTTTTCCACCATCATTGCCTGGGTGTTTCCCTCAGCAATCAGACGGGCAATAGTGCTTTTACGGGCCGAAATTATAGCGAGTTCGGATCCTGAAAAAAAACCATTCGCCAGGATCAACAGAAAAACTACCATGAGCTCAACTGCTATGGATTCCACGAGTCATCCTCCGTCAGCTTTTCTTAGTGCTGCACGACATTCTGCTGAAACTTCCAATCCATTCAGATTTTTGCATACCAGAAACACAAAAAGCCCCGAGTATGCTCTGGAGCTTCAGTGTGGAAATCACACATCAAGCGTTTTCCGTCTGAAGCGACCGATCACATCCCCTTAAGCTTCCACAACGCCGCGACCCCGAAAACCAGGAACATGAATCCTGCCGTGCGATGAATCCAACAGATCGGAATAAAGCGCACCAGCTGTTTGCCGGCAAAAATCCCCAGAAGCGAGACACACCACAGAGCCAGCGTGGAAGAGCAGAAGACCATGACCATCCCCATGACGCTGTTCGAATGGCGGGCCGCCTGGCTGGCGGTTACCAGCTGGGTCTTGTCGCCCAGTTCCGCCATGAAGATCATGATGAAGGCGGTACGGGCCGCCGTGGCCGCCGTGGGTGGGGGGCCATCTTCATCATCGCCGCTGTCGCAGGCGTGCCGCAGCGTGCTGTAGCCGAAATACAGAAATAGCAGCGCCGAGACCAGCGTCACCCAGAAGATCGGCAGCAGCAGGAACAAAACTTTGCCCACCGCTACTGCGGCCAGATTCAGCACGACAAAGGCGGCCGCAATGCCCACAAAGATCCGCTGCCAGGGATAGCGCAGCGCCAGGGCCATCGCGGTCAGCTGGGTCTTGTCGCCCAGTTCCGCCAGAAAGATCAATCCGAAGGTGCTGAAAAATATGGCTTGTTCCATTTAGTTTCCTATGACTTTATTTTACGCTTGAACGATGCGTTCAAAGCTTGACGGTATTTCCGTCACCATTGGTTAAGGGCGGTGACAACCGGAAGAATAACACGCGCACCCTCCACTACCGCGGACCGGGGGTTTTCCGCAACGCTAACGCTGATGCCGGTCTGTTCCTCCAGCCTTTCACGCATTCCCGGAATCAAGGCCCCTCCGCCGGTCAACCAGATTCCGCTTTCGATGAGTTCGCACCCAAGGCTGTGCGGCAGATCCAGCAAGAAGGTATTTACGGTGTCTATCAGCTTTTCAACTGCAGGAAGTTTACAGCTGGCCGCTAAATGGGCAACGCCATCCGTCCGCAGAATTCTCTCGGCATCCTCATCAGAAATGGTGCTGTTTCTGTCACGCTCCGCGGCTTTTACCAGATCCCGGCGCAGCATTGCGCAGCCGATCCTGACGGCACAGGTTGTGCGGATTTTACTGGATTGAATCACCGCGCAATCGGTAACGCCTTCTCCGATATCGATTACCATCTGGGCATAGGGGGACGAAACGTCGATTCCGGAACCGATTGCAGCGGCAAGAGGTTCCGGAATGACAACCACCGATGAAGCCCCGGAACATATTATCGAATCCACCAGCAGTTCCCGTTCCGAAAGATTCACATCGCTGGGTGCGCAGGCCAGTACACGCGGCTTGACTATACCGAACACCCGCCCCTGTGCCAGCAATGGTTTCAGGATCGCAACCAGCGCTTCGCCGTCTACCACGACACCTCCGCACAGCGCCCGTTTAGTAGCGATGGCCGCAGGCTGCTCAATCATGCGGTGCATTCCCGTACCCATCCGTATGGTTGCCGTGCCGACATCCAGAGCCAGGTTCTGCCTCCAGAATGCGTGCTGCGATATTAACGACATAGCAGTTCCTTATACTGTCCAGCCAGTCACGAGTATCACCTCTTGACCATTTGTAAACCGGTTAAATCAGTCAAACAGCTCTTCCAGGAATGATTTCTTCCTGTACGGTTTCTGACCATGACCATGACCGTGGCCTGGAGCATGGCTGCTCTGGTGTGGCGCGTATTGCGGCTGCTGGGGGGCGTATTGGGGCTGGGGAGGAGGCGTCAACTCCTGCGAAGCGGAGCGCTCGATGATTTTGTCCAGCTCTCCCCGATCAAGCCAGACACCACGGCATTCCGGACAGTAGTCTATCTCTACTCCCTGACGTTCCGACATGACAAGGTTTACGGTTGGGCATACGGGACATTTCATGAAATTCCTCCTGGTATGGTGTTTAGTGGTGTGGTGTTTAAAATTAATTATGTTCAACCGGAACGGCATGTTGCGGGTGTTTCTTTCCGATGGTCAGCGAGGCGACTACCGCCAGGGTCAGGCTGGCAAATATGACCGCCAGCGAGATGTGAATCGGGATCTGGAATCCTATGGCGCCTGCGATCATCTTGCCCCCCACGAAGGCCAGGATGAAGGAAATTCCCAGTTTCAGGTAGACGAACATCCCCATCACGCTGGCCAGCAGGAAGTAGAGCGCCCTCAGCCCCATGATGGCGAAGATATTGGAGGTAAAGACGATGAACGGATCCAGGGTTACAGCAAAGATGGCAGGAATCGAATCGATTGCAAACAGTACGTCGCTGCTCTCCACCATCACCAGCGTCAGAAACAGCGGGCTGGCAACCAACAGCCCCTTGCGGCGGGTAAAGAACCAGTCTCCCCGAACCCGTTTCGTTAACGGGAACAGACGTCGGGCCAGCCTGACCAGCAGGTTGTTGTCCGGATGTACCTCACCCTCTTCGCCAAAGGCCATTTTCCAGGCGGTAAACAGCAGCAGTGTTCCGAACAGGTAGAACAACCAGTGAAAGTTCTTCAGCAGCTCGATACCGGTGAAGATGAACAGCGCCCGCAGCACCAACGCGCCGATGATGCCCCATTTCAGCACGCGGGCCTGATGCTCCCCACGGATCTTGAAATAGCCGAAGATCATGATGAACACAAACAGGTTGTCCACCGACAGTGATTTTTCGATGATATAGCCGGTAAAAAACTCCAGCGCCTTGGTTTGCCCCAGAAAGACATAGATGCCTGCATTGAAGGCCAGCGCCAGCGAGACCCAGATTACGCTCCAGGTCAGCGCCTGGCGGAATGAGACCTCGTGGGCTTTGCGGTTCATGCCCAAATCGATGGCCAGCATGATGATCATCAACACCCCGAAGGCGCCCCACATCATTGATTGTTCTGACATCCGTTTCCTTTCCTGATACTCTCGATGCGCTCTTTTACCTTGCCCAGCAGTTTCCTGGCCCAGATGAATTCGGTGGCCAGGATCGCCAGGCCAACCGGGATAACCACAACCGCCGGTCCCGGAAGCGCGATCATCGCCACCCCGGCGGCCAGGACCGTGAAACCCACCACTATTACTATCAGGCGCTTTGCCTGCCCGATCGTCTTGAGAACAATATGATGCACGTCAGATCCCCTCGCAAAAGCAGACTTCTTTCCATAAGCGCATCCTGAAACTGCCCTAAGCAACCGACGGTTCGAACAGCCTGCCCGCCACCGCCAGCTGTTCGGGCGTCCCCAGCAGCAGCAGGATATCGTCAACCTGCAGTTCCCAGACCGGATCGGGATTCGGAACCACCTCTTCACCCCGCTTGATGACCAGCACAGTGGCGCCGGACATCTTTCTGATGGTGCCTTCCCGCAATCCCTCTCCCTCCAGCGGCGATTTCGCTTTAACCCGGTAGGTGGCGATTTCGGCCCCCGACAGATACCCGCTGATGCCTACAGCATGACTGTGGCGCCTGCTCATGGAGCGCAGCATGTCGTAGCCGTCGCTGCGCACCTCGGCGATGCAGCGCTCTATGTCGGAATGGGGCACCATGTAATTCCGCAGCACGCGCGAGAGAATCTCGATCGAAGTTTCGAACTCCTCCGGTATGACCTCGTTGACACCCAGCTTGTAAAGCGGCTCGACCTCCAGCAGATAACGGGTTCTGACAATGATGTGCAGCGCAGGGTTCAGCTGGCGGGCAAGTGATGCCACCCTCCTGCTGGCGGCTGCATCCGAAATCGCTACCACCATGCCGCGGGCTTTGGCAATCTGTGCATGTTCCAGCACTTCCAGCTTGGAGGCGTCTCCAAACATGATCTGCTGTCCCTTTTTGCCCTCTTTTTTCACGGTAAAGGGATTGGTTTCAATCACGATATGCTGGATTTTCAGGTTTTTCAGCACCCGGGCCAGGTTCTTGCCGTTAATACCGTAACCCACGATGATGACATGGTCGTTCAAAAGCACCGGTTTCTCATGTTGCGACAACACCCCCCTGCCGCGGGTCAGTTTGTGCGGCAGCCAGGCAACGATCCGATCCGCCAGTGGCGAGGCAAATTTGAGACAGACCGGAGTCAAGCCCATCGTCGCAATCGAAGCCGCCAGGAATATCTGGTAATATTCCGGAGTAAGCAGTCCGAATTTGACACCGGCCTGGGAGAAAACGAAAGAGAACTCGCCAATCTGAGCCAGGGAGAGCGCCGCGATGATCGCGATCCGCATCGGCACCCCCAGCGTCAGGGCCGCGCCGGTGGTTATCAGCGTCTTTATCAGCACGATCGTCAGCACCAGCGAAGCTGTCAGTAGCGGATACCTGACCAGTATGGCCGGGTCCAGCAGCATTCCCACCGAGATGAAGAACAGGCTCATGAAAGCTTCCCGGAAGGGGATGATGTCGCTCAAGGCCTGGTGGCTGTATTCGGACTCGGAGATCGCCAGACCGGCAATGAATGCGCCCAGCGCCAGCGACAGACCGGCCATGGCGGTCAGCCAGGCCGTACCCAGCCCGATGAAGATGATCGTCAGGATGAAGAGTTCCCTGCTCCTGGTCTTGACCACCTGTTTGAAGATCCACGGCACCAGGAAGCGCGCGCCGTAATGGGCCGCCAGGACCACTGCGGCCGCTTTGCCGCCGATGACCAGGACACCACGGATACCATCGCCGCCCCCCGCCAGAAGCGGAGTCAGCAGCATCAGCGGCACGATGCACAGATCCTGGAAGATCAGGATGCCCATCGCCATCTTGCCGTGGGGAGCGTCGGCCTGGCCAGAATCGATCAGCAGCTTCATCAGGATCGCGGTACTGGAAAGCGCCACCAGGAAACCGAAAAAAACCGCCTGGTTGAGCGGAAAACCGAAAACCGCGCCGACAGCGGCCACCGCCAGGATCGTAACCAGGACCTGCAGTCCGCCCCCCCACAGCACCAGGTGCTTGATCCGCATCAACTCCTTCAGCGACAGTTCAATGCCGATCGTGAACAGCAGCAGCACCACCCCGATTTCCGCCATCTGCTCAACCTGGTGGGTGTTCTTGATGAAGGCCAGCGCATGCGGTCCGGCCAGGATGCCGGTAACCAGAAATCCGATGATGGAAGGAAATTTCAAACGTCGGAACAGTACCACCGTCACCAGCGCCAGGCCAAAGAGGATCTCTATGTCTTTGAGCGCTTCATACGGCATCAAGCTACTCCCTGATCTCCTGGCCGGGGCTGACGAAGGAGATACCCTGCCCTGAAGTGGCGCCGATCATCACGCACTCGATGATCGGGGTATTGACGACCCTGTCGGAGTTCCACCTGACGATGAAGTTGGCTCCGAAGCCGCCACTGACATCTTTTTCCTCGATATGGACGAAGGTGGAGGCCAAAGGCCCCAGGTTGAGCGGCTTGTCCAGGTAGCGCCGGATCATCCGGCCATTGGTATCGTAATAGTCAATCGACGTGATCCTGATGACGGCTGACAGGTCCGTGCTGCGCACGCTCAATGTCGTGGCCAGCTGGAAGGGGAGCTTCTTTGGCCCGGTAAATACGTTGGAATAGGCCGGCACGTAAACGGTCTGCCCCTTTGACAGGCGGATTCCGGACTCTGACGCCCAGGATTTATCCGGAAGGGTCAAACACAGCAGAGAGAGCAGCACAACCGGGATTGACATCATGAACAGGTTTCGGTAGCACATCAGGATTCCCCCTTTCAGTCCATCTTCGACATTAGCAGAACAAATAACATCTAGCGTGACAGTTGTTTCAGCACCTGCTCCAGCTTGCGCAACTCCTCGCCGTATCCGGCCCAGTTGCCCTGACGCTGCAGGGTCATGGCTTTTTCATAGATGCTCATCGCCTCCCTGGCCAGTGACGCCGGCGGCGTTTTCGAATCCGTTGCCACCGCCACGGTGGCGGCGGCAACCGTTTTTTTGCCACCAAAGAGTCGCTGCAGCGCCAGTTCCAGGTTTTCCTCCATCACCACCTGATCCCCGAAAGCGACAATCACCCGTTTCAGTTCCGGCAGGCCGGCCTTGTCGGCGGCAAGAAACAGCGGCTGGACGTAGAGCAGCGATTTTTCGATCGGAATTACCAGCAGGCTGCCACGGATGACCTCGGAACCGCGCTGGCTCCAGAGTGTCAGCTGCTGGGAGATGAAGGAATCCTGGTTGATGCGGGCGTCGATCTGCTTGGGGCCGTAGATCAAGCGGTCACGCGGGAAGGTATAGGCCCGGATTTTACCGTAGTTTTCTCCATCGCAGCGGGCCGTCAGCCAGGCCGCCAGGTTATCCCGTTTGGAAGGGGTAAACGGCAGCAGCAGTATGTACTCCTCCACCTTTTCACCGGGCAGCTTCATGATCGTGTAGTAGGGTTCCATCGGCTTTTCGCCCAGGGCCGGAACCTGCCAGAGGTTCTCCTTGTTGTAGAAAACCTTGGGATCGGTCATGTGGTAGGCGGCAAACATGGCAGCCTGTAGCTGCAGGAACTGGTGCGGGTAACGGACATGCCTGCGCAGATCTTCCGGCATGGCGCTCAGCGGTTTGAACAGGTCCGGGAACATGCGGGCATAGACCTTCACCAGCACATCGTTCGGGTCACTGATGTAAAAGTCGACCGAACCGTCGTAGGCATCCACAACCGCCTTGACCGAATTGCGCATATAGTTGATACCGCCCAGGAGCGGCTTTGAGTAGGGTAACCGGTTCGAATATGTGTAGGCATCTACGATCCATTTCAGCCGGCCCTTTTCGTCCACCACCATGTAGGGATCGCCGTCGAAACGGAGAAAGGGTGCGATCACCTTGACCCGCTCGCTGATATTGCGGTTGTAGATGATGCGACTCTCTTTGGTGATATCCGAAGAGAGCAGGATCTTTTCCGTTTTGAATCTGGCGGCAAAGAGCGACTTTTTAAACAGGGAATCGATCGGCACCCCGCCTTTTCCGGCATAGGTGGTATTGATATTGCCGGTAGCGGTCGGATAGCTGAATTCCGGGACCTTGGTCCCGACGACCACATAGTCGTTGGAGAGTTCACCGAAATAGATTTCGGGCCGGGTGACCTTGATGTCAGCCAGGCTGACGGCCGGAATGTCCTTGACGAAAAACTCCGGAAGCCCTTCCTTGCTGATCCTGCTGACCGGCCCGAAGGTGATGCCGTTGCCGTGGGTAAAGATCAGGCGTTCGTTGATCCAGTTCTTGCTGGGAAGGTCGGCGTAGGACATTTCGCGCGGCGAAAGCATCACCTGGGTATACTGGCCGTTGACCTTGTAGCGGTCATTATCCACATCGAAAAACTTGTAATAGGTCCGGATCTGCTGCAACTGGCTGTAGGTTTTGAGCAGCGGCGCATGATCCCAGAGCCGGATGTTCTTGATGGTGGCATCGTTGTTGGCTATATCGGCGGCAGATAGCCTGGTGTCCACATCAAAAGGCACCGTTTCAATCTTGTCCAGATCGTAGCCGAAACGGGTAAACTTGAGATTGTTTTCAATATAGGGCATTTCCAGCGCCAACTCGTTGGGCGCAACCTTGAATTTCTGCAGCACCCCTGGATAGACCCGGATACCGATCATGTATGAAGCGACCACGATAACCGGCGGCAACAGCGCCAGCCGCCAGGAACCTTTCCAGATTCCGATCGCCAGCAGCGCGCCGGCAACAGGCGTCAGGAAGGTAAGCGCCCGGTAGGTCAAAAGTCGCGAGTTGACATCAACATAGCCCGCGCCATAAAAGGCGTTGTTGTTGGAATACAGCAGCCTGAAGCCGTCCAGGTAGAAGCCGGCTGCGATCGCGCAGGCGAAGAGCCCGGCCAGAATCGCCAGATGCCGGCGGACTTTCTCATCAACCGCGGCGCCGCGTTCGGTCAGGGCGATGCCACCCCGGACATAGTACACGACAGCGGTCATGACCGTGGTTGACAGCAGCAGGAAGCTGGCGAAAGCCTTGAGCATTTCCAGGAACGGCAGGCTGAACAGGTAGAAACCAATATCCTTTCCGATAACCGGATCAACCGTACCTACAGTGACCCTGTTGGTGAAAAGCAACAGTTCTTCCCAGCGCATCGCACCCCACTGGCCGGCAAACAGGGCCAGGGCGACACAGGCCAGGAGACCCAGCGGCCTGACAAAGCGCTGGGCCTCGCCCCGAGGCAGCCTGATACTGCCGGCTTCGATGAACATTCCGGCGTAGGGAAACGCTGCTCTGCCGGCAACCCGCAGGTTGATCAGCGCAAAACCGAACAGCAGAACGGCGAAGAACACCCCTGCGATTGTCTGTGAATAAACCGTTGTGGTAAACACCGATGAGAAACCGGTCTCCACGAAAAACAGCCAATCGGTGTAAAAATTCAACAGGTACGAAAGCAGCGGGAAAATCACGGAAACAATGATCAGTATCAGAATGAACTTGTTCTTAAGCATGCTGTATCCCTCTGTTGTTCACATCCATAATCATTTGCGCTTCATGAACTCCCCCATTCAAGGGGGAGGAATTTCACAGCTCAACGGTTATAAGGGGTGGAAGAGTTGTCGGCCCGTTTTTTCTTGATAAAGCGGTAAATCAGGTAGCCGAGCCCGGCCAGCAGGGCAATCTCAAACAGGCCGATTCCGCCACCGCCTCCCATGCCGCCTGCTCCGGCGCCGGCAATACCGCTGAACAGCATGCTGCCCAGCATGCCGCCCATGATCCCGCCGGCCATGCTTCTCATGAAACCACCGCCGGCCTGCTGCTGGAAGGCGCCGGGCGCCGGTGTGGTCTGCCGGGGCTGACTGGTCTGATATGTGGGACTGGCCGGCCTGGAATAGCTGCGCGAACCGCGGCTGCCCATGGAACGGCTGCCGCCGACCCTGGCATCGGCGTTGAGTTCCAGCACGCTGATGCTCAGAAACAGTACCGCCGCCATGATCGTGAATACTTTGACAACTCGATTTTTCAATTTGATCTCCTCGCTTCCATCATCTCCGGCAAGTCCGGAACCTACGGATTTGTAGTTCCTTCAATATCCGTTTCCACATACTGGTTGTGAAGCTTGACCGGTGTGCCTCGTCGCATGCGCAGGTTGAGCATCTCGACCATCACCGAAAAGGCCATCGCAAAATAGATGTACCCCTTGGGGATGTGCATGTCGAGCCCGTCACCGATCAGCGCCACGCCGATCAGCAGCAGGAAACTGAGCGCCAGCATCTTGATGGTCGGGTGTTTTTCCACGAAAGCGCTGATCTTGCCTGAAAAGACCATCATGAATCCGACCGCGATAACGACGGCCGTCACCATCACGAGCAGCTGACTGGCCATTCCCAGCGCGGTGATAATCGAGTCGAGTGAAAAAACAATGTCCAGCAGCAAAATCTGGACGATGACGGCTCCGAAGGTTGCTCCGGCGCCGGCGACAACATGCCCTTCATCACCTTCCAGCTTCTCGTGGATCTCCATGGTACTCTTCCAGATCAGGAACAGGCCGCCCGAAAGCAGGATCAGATCGCGTCCGGAAATATCGTTGCCAAGCACCGTAAAGAGCGGTGCCGTCAACCCCATCAGCCAGGTCAGCGAGAACAGCAGCGCGATACGGATGAACATGGCCAACCCGAGACCGACCAGTCGGGCTTTCTCCTGCTGGTGAACAGGCAGTTTCCCGGCCTGAATCGAGATAAAAATTATATTGTCAATTCCCAGTACGATTTCCAGCGCGGTCAGTGTTACCAGCGCCATCCAAACCTGCGGGTCCGTCAACCAATCCATTGTTACTGCCTCCCGGATTTATAAAATTAGTTCAGAATATCAATCCATGCATAAATTGCGTCTTTTGGAACACCACAGGTCAATCGCTTCTCTCATGATTTCGGAGATGCTTTTGGATGTGGTTTTTGTCAGCTTTTCCAGCGTCTTCTTTTCATTGTCGTTGATGCGCATTGAAATAACATTCTGCATCGGTTCAATTCTGTTGCGTTTCTTTTTGGATGATTTTGATTCCCTGGAAAGATTGTTTCTTGTGTAAGGCATTGCTTCCTCCTCTGTTGTGTGCCGGAACATTGCGGTTCCGCGGTTGTGGTTGATCTGTCAGTGTTGTTGATTTGCCAGTGATTCCAGTCTCGCGATACGCTCTTCCATCGGCGGATGAGTCGAAAACAGCGACATCATGCCGCCGCCGGTCAACGGATTGACGATGAACATATGCGCCGTGGCCGGCCTGGCATCGTGAAGTGGAATTGCCTGTGATGCGTTGTGCAGCTTGCGTAGCGCGCCAGCCAGTGCCAGCGGCCGCCCGCAGATCTCGGCCCCGGAGGCATCCGCCAGGTATTCACGGGAGCGGGACACAGCCATCTGGATCAGCATCGCGGCAATCGGGGCAACGATCGCCATGGCCAGCGTTCCGATCAGCCCGCCGACTCCGCCGCCATCTTCGTCATCTCCCCGGCCGGCTCCGAACATCGCGCCCCACTGCAACATGTTGCCGATCATCGAGATGGCGCCGGCAAAGGTGGCGGCAATGGTAGAGATCAGTATATCGCGATTTTTGACATGGGCCAGTTCGTGGGCCATGACCCCTTCCAGCTCATCCGGCGTGAGAATGCGCAGGATGCCTTCGGTGGCGGCCACGGCGGCATGTTCCGGGTTACGGCCGGTGGCAAAGGCGTTGGGGGAATCGTCCGGAATGATGTAGACCTTGGGCATCGGCAGCCCGGCCCGACCGGCCAGACGCTCGACCATGCCGTAGAAAGACGGATGAACCTCGCGGGTAATTTCCTGGGCGTTGTACATCTTGAGGACGATCTTGTCGGAAAACCAGTAGGAGCCGAAGTTCATCACGGCCGCCATACCGAAGGCGATGATCATGCCCCCCTGGCCGCCGATAGCTCCACCCATCGAGACCAGCAGAATGGTAAGCAGGGAAAGAAGAATTGTTGTTTTGAAGCGGTTCATCATGACTATATACCTCCGACGATTTATTTGCTTCGCCGGGGTAATAAAAAAGACCTTTACCCACGGCGTGATACGCATTGGATAAAGGTCTTGCTTGCGATTATTATCGTCCCAGCCCGAGTCTTGCGACTGTGTTGACGGGCATGGGGTCAGCCATGTCTCCGGCTGATAGCTACTCCCCTTTACTGATAGCTAATGTAATCAGCGTTGCCGGGTTTGTCAAGGGCATTTTATTTTCCGCCTCCATAACTGTGCAGACCGGACAGAAACAGGTTGACTCCCAGATAGCAGAAGATCGTGGCCGCAAAGCCGACAATCGAGAGCCAGGCGGCCCGTTTGCCGACCCAGCCCTTGGTGATGCGGGCATGAAGGAAAGCGGCATATACGAACCAGACGATCAGCGACCAGGTTTCCTTGGGGTCCCAGCTCCAGTAGGTGCCCCAGGCGTAGTTGGCCCAGGCCGCCCCGGTGATGATGCCGAGCGTCAACAGCGGAAAGCCGACCATGATCGCGCGATAGTTCAGGTCGTCCAGAACCTTGATCGGCGGGAACATGGCGATTACGCCACCGGAACTGCCGTTGCCGCCGGTTTCAAAAGCGGCCTTGATCAGGTACATGATCGAGATGCCGCAGGCCACCGCAAAGGCGGCATAACCGAGGAAGCAGGTGATGACGTGATAGAGCAGCCAGTTGCTCTGCAGCGCCGGCACCAGCGGCTCGATACCGGTGTTCAGCCCCAGCTGCGCCCAGGCCATGCCCAGCAGCGCAAATGGCATCACGAAGGCGCCGATCACCCGGTATTTGTATTTGATATCAAGCAGGGCGTAGATCAGCACGATGGTCCAGGCGAAGAACACCACCGACTCGTACAGGTTGGAGAGCGGCGCATGCCCCACGCCCATGTCGTAGGATTCCTTCCAGCGCAGCGCGATTGCGACGGTCTGGGCCAGGAGCCCGACATAGGCGGCAATCATCCCGGCAGTGCCAAGAGCTTTGGCACGGCTGGCCAGAAATGCGAAAAACAGCAGCATCGAAATCAAATAGGCAAAAGTTGTTACATTAAACAAAAGCGAACTGGTCATGGTTTTTCCTCCCCGGAAAGGTCTGTTTTAAGTTTGCTCGCCAGCCGGTCAAGACAGAGCTGGAAACCGGCCTGGTTTTTACTGGCGTTGCCTCCGATCGTGACAACACCATTTTGAATCCGCACCCAGACACGTCGGTGCGACATGAAGAAAGCGGCGTAGATGCCGATCACCATCAACAGGCATCCCAGCCAGACCACTTCGACACCGGGGTCCTTGGCCACCTGCAGACCGGTGTACATCCGCTCCTGAGCGCCCTTGTAGTGGATTACCGGTCCGCCGCCATGCTGTTGCGCATGCTGGATGTTCAACTCGGGGTGGTTGGCATAAACCACGAAGCTTTCGCTTTTACCGTTGGCGGCATGCAACTCCACCTGTGCAGCCGGACCGGACAGCCCCGGAGCGAATTCCGCAACGTCCCTGGTCGCCTCGATCACATGCAGGCTGCTGCCGTCGGGCAAAGTTACCGACGATTTGCCTTCGATTGTCAGGGGAACCGGATTCTTACCGCTCAGATCGCTGACGGTGAAGAAGTAGTTGCCGGCATTGCCGTAACTGGATTGGTAGAAGGTAATCCCCTTATAGGTCAAAGGATCGTTTACGATCACACGGGCGTTGGTGTAATCCGGCACCGGCCGGCCGTTTTCCAGCACGGTCAGGATGCTCTTGAACTCCTTTGGCGCGCCGCTGGCGTAATGGGCCACGCTGAACTGCTCGCAACGCAGTGAGAAGCCCAGGTCGATCTCCTCGTTAGAGCGGGACATCACCTTGGAGACCGATTCCCCTTCCATGATGTTGACAAAGCCCTTGTAACCGAAGACCGACCCGATTATGGCTCCGATGAAAATGATGATGACGCTCAGGTGGACGCAATAGACCGCCAGACGGCACCAGGGAGTTTTCTGGGCAAACAGGTGCCAGTCACCGCCGGACTCGGTCACCACCGGTTCGGCAAATTCGATCTTCAGAAAAGCGGCAACCCTCTCCTTCACCACGGCAGGTTCACCGGTATGGGGAAACTCTGTCACTCCGGAGAGGGATTTTTCCAGGGCACTGTTGAAGATCGTCACCGGATTGGTGATCGTCTTCCAAATATGCGGGAGACGCTTGATGGAGCAGGCCACCAGGTTGACGGTCAGCAGATAGAGCAGCAGAATGAACCACCAGGAGTGGTACATGTCAAAAAAGCCCAGTGTTTTGTAAAGCTTGAGCTTGGCCGGACTGATCGCCTGCACATACTCCGGCGGCAGGCTGCCTTGGGGAATAATCGTGCCGATGATCGAGATCAGAGCCAAGCCAATCAACAGAGACATGGTCAGCTTGAGTGAACAGAAAAAATCCCAGAGAGATTGTAAAAAATCGCGCTTATTGTTTGTCACTTTTTCAAACTCCTTTTTTAGTCGCAAGGTTCGGCTCGCAACCCATGGTTGCGAAGTTCAGCCCTCTAAGCTTAAGGACATAGAACGGATTCGGGGCATCAGGCGACAAAATTCTGCGGAGGAACAAAAATGGAAAAATAGACCTGCGTCGGTTTACTGTTTATTGTGGAGAAATGCAGAAAACCAGGCATGGGGATATAATCAGGAAACGAACTTTGAAACAGGGGCGCAAAGTTTGAACAACAGTCACTTTCGCAGTGGTGGCCGGGAGGACACTCCGGGCAGTGGCGCTCATCATCACCGTCGTCGGAGGGAATCTGTGAATGCGCGACCTTTACGGAGCCTACCATATCCAGCAGGCGGGCAGCATCGCAGGCAAGCGGCATGACTAAACTGATAATCAGCAGTATCGTGGCAGCTATGTATCGCATTGAAATTCGCATGAATAAGTAGTGTAGTTGAATGCTAAAGAATTATTGCTAAATTGTCAATGATGGAAGATAGATAAGTCAATATGAATTTGACCGGAACAGGGCAGGATCTTTATTCTGCCCCGTTCCAGACAACAACCTGACGTTTAAAATACTTAATTCAAACAGGAAAAGCAATATGGGGACATCAAACTATCCATCCGTGGTTACACTACCGAAAATCAATAAACCCTACCCCTCGATTCTCTGTTTTTTGAGCAGCAGGTTTCCGGCTATTACCCGGGATGCCTGGGAAAAACGCATTGGGGAAGGAAAGGTGCACGACGACCGTATGCTCCCGATAACGCCGGACACCGAGTATGTCCCGCAAATGCGGATCTTCTATTTTCGTGAGGTCAACGACGAGCCGCACATCCCTTTCGCGGAAGAGATACTCCACCGGGACGACCAGATCCTGGTCGCCTGCAAGCCGCACTTCCTGCCGGTAACACCGGGTGGCCGCTATGTTGACGAGTGCCTGCTGAATCGCCTGAGGATAACCACCGGAATCCCTGATCTGGCGCCGCTCCACCGTATCGACCGTGAAACCGCCGGAATCGTCCTGTTCTCAGTCAACAAGGAGACACGCGGCCGATACGGAGAGCTTTTCATGAATGGCCGGGTTGAAAAGAGCTATCTGGCGATTTCGGCCAACCTGCCGGTTGATGGCAAGACCTCATGGACCATTGAGGACAGAATCGTACGGGGAGAGCCCTGGTTCCGCATGCAGAGCGTCGCGGGTGAAACCAATGCCCGCTCCACGATCAGGCTGGTGGATGTGAAAGACGGCAAAGGCTGCTTCGTTTTGCGGCCGATCACCGGCAAGACCCACCAGTTGCGGGTTCATATGAGCGGAATCGGCTGCGGAATCCTGAACGACCGCTACTATCCGCAACTGCAGCCGGAAAGCGCCGACAACTTTGAGACACCATTGCAGCTTGTAGCCAAATCCGTGCAGTTCCGGGACCCGCTCAGCGGCAGACTGCGGGAGTACGTCTCGGGACGTGAACTGTTGTGGTGATCTTGAGTTCAGACCTGGTTTTCAGAAACTGGCGTTCCTGATCAGCTGCGTCCATTGAGTACATTTCCGTCCTTGAGAACATGGGCGATCACATGATTCCGCACATCCTTCCACTGATCGATCTCCTCAGGAAAGTACATCAGAAAATCAAGCGGGATGTTGTAATCGAAGCAGACTTCCCAAAGCTTCACCATCTCGGATTCCCTGCTCCGTCGGGCATTGAGCGGGCCATCCTCGACAACCAAAAAAACCAGGTCAGAATCAGGCCGCGCAGTTCCCCGCGCGTATGAGCCAAAGAGAATTATCTTGCTGGGATTACTCCCCGCACGATGTTTCTGTCATTTCCTTGAGAAGTTTGTCTGTTATCTGGAGCATGGCTGTCTCCTTGTGTTTTTCGAATAGCTATCCGCTGTCAAACTCTGGAATCCCACCAGAGGAGAGGGTTTACCTACGAGAAATTATCAATTTTAAGGACAGACTCCATAGACATTTCTTTAGTTTAACTGAATTTACCAGACACGAACCATGAAATTTCCAAGGGGTTTGTGTAGGCATTTCGACGCCCTCAAAAGTAAGGTTCGCAACGTGCCGTTCTCATGCTCAACATCATTCAACGTGCTTATAAGCTCAGGTATCGATGTACGCGGTGAATAGAATAGGAACGGACTTTGTGAATAGGCCCTCCAAATTTCGGAAAAACGCCGTGCGACATGGTGATTGAAGAGTCCCTGGAAAGCATAACTATCATCGTTAACTAATGCAGAAGTAAGCAGACATTGAAGGGATAACACTTTGTCTGGCGTGAGAGGTTCCATCAAAAGTCTTGCCGCAGCTCCACAACGTAGCGGAACAGGATTCGATGGGCTCATGACTGCATATTCCAGTTCATGCGAAGCTAGCGTGGCCCCATTAATAATTTGCTGAACGGCAATCGTCAACGGAGCATTTGGATCAAGCTTTCGTTGACATACATCAAGCCAAATCGGCAAGTTAGCTGCAAGGTCATGGCCAGCACAGCAGATGCCAGCAGCTAGAAATCCGAACCATCGTTCGGGTGCGGATGGTTTTTCTTGTTCAACTCCGTCATCAGGAATCAATAAAGACTTTCCACGATCCCTACGTGAAACGCTGTCAACCGTAGCGTCAAAAGCAAGTAGACACTCGATAAATTCAACACCTGCACCAGAACGAAAAGCCTGTGCAAGTTGAGCTTGCACAGCATACAAGCGTACAAGAAAGTATCTTGATGCCGCGAGTATTTTCAGCTCATCATCGAGATGAGGCAAGTCCAAGCCGAGCATGGCGTTGAGCTTCAAAATTCTTGCCCGAATCATCTTACTTCTTGCTATTTGGCCAGCTTCAACCTTGGAAACTTTTCGGTCAGGTGAGCTCGCGTACCCAGGCTCAAACTTTATCTCAGCGTCCTTTTCGTCCTTTAACGCACTTTCAATTATTCCACAAACTTCAGATGCAACTCGCTGTACAGCCTCCCATCGATCATCGCCTTCGTTGCTTGCTTCCTCTGGTAGAGCTAATACCGCCTCACCCAATAACCTTGCGGCAGAAGCTTGGCGACCACCCAAAGAGGCTGTGAGTGCGCCGTCCACTTTCAGGCCAAACTTTGTTACTTCGAAGGTCCCTGGCTCGATGGAGTTAGCACTGTCGCAAAAAATTTGCTCCGCCTCGCTCCAACGTTTCAGGCGGGCAGCACTCATGGCCGCTCGCCTGCAGGCAAACGGATCAAGTACAATCTTATTACTCGAATCTCTCGTTAGCTCGTTCCAAATATCAAGAACTTTTTCATCGTTCTTCACCTGAAAAAGTACGTTGGCCCTTTGTTCAACAAGGATTGAGGAAGATCCAAATGACAATTCAGCTTGTTTGAGGGCATCTAAAGCTTCTTGGCTGCGGTCAAGGTATTCAGTCAAAATGATTGCTTTAGCTTTCGCTGCCTCCCTGCCTAATCTTGAAGAACCACGTCGTTTGGCATAGTCATCCAACTCTGCGAAAAGTTGCAACCATGGCTCCCATGCAGTGGTTTCTTCATGTTTGGCAGCCCATGCGCTATGCACGAAGGCACCAAGACCTTGCACCAGTGGCCACTCCAGCATGGAATCGAAATCTCGTCGCATATCATCCGTTGCGATTTGATCCAGCCATTGCACAAGCTGCAAAAGAGACTTTGTGTCGCGTACACATCGAACTGCGCTTAACAACATGATCTGGGTTAAAGTCCCATCTGGGGGGAGATAATTCTCGGAATCAAGGTGATTGAAGAATTTTCTTGTACTTTCGGCTTCGAGTTCCTGCAATTCACCACTGAGTGTTGAAATACCCATAATTGCCTCAAGACGGGACAAGAGAGGTACATTAGTACATTCTGCAGAACCAATAGAAAACCACATCATTGCCTGCGAAGCAGCTTTTGCCTCAGGATGCGTTATAAGTTCGGTTTCTTCAACCCATCGCTCGCATATCTGTGGCAAGCTGTCTGCGTCTAGCGTCGAAGCCACACGAAACTGCAATCCTCTAAGAGTGGCTGCTGCAAAGGGCTCATTCGTAATGGATTGTCCCGGTTCAAGTGCAACAAGTGGAAGCCACAAGAGCTGCCTCTCAACCTCGCGTTTTGCCTCATGCCCCTTGATCATTTGCAACCGTAATGCTGTAAGTGCCAGCCGCTTTCGATCTCCAGCGATAAAGGCATGGAAAAGGAGGGACGCTGCTTCTGCCGGGTCCAGGTTTTTCTTAGCGAGGATGGCGTCGTGCAGCCGTATATGCGCAAGCTTTCGTTTCTCTTGGGACCAGACCTCCGACGCTGCGCCATGCAATAACGAGGTAGTTCGAAACCTATTCCCGTCCAGCCGCTCAAACCATTTTCCAATAAGACTATCGAGAACGTCACCCGCATTCGACAGTCCATCGATAGATTCCGCCAATTGAATCCCAACCGAGCGAGCTAATGGCACGGAACTCTCAGATACAGTGTAGACAAATTCCGCTGTGGTTGTTGATACAGACTCACTTAGCAGGCGTCGGGCCACATGACGCTCTGAAACCACAGCAGATGACTGTTGCATCATGTCTGTTGAACTTGGGGATGGCCACCCGCGAGCAACTAACTCGGCAATTCGTACCTGGACTAGCTTCGGGTGTCCTTTTGTCCACACCCAAACCAAGGAGGCCCAAATACTAGCAAGTTCAACAGCGCAGCCGTGCTCAACGCACAGAATCTGCACTTCGTCAGTGCTCAGTTCGGGCACATCAAGAATCTCGATGTTCTTAAAATTCGATGTGGAGATCAATTCACTTGATACTTCCTGCGAAGTAAGCAGGACGCCATACCCTGAAGTACCTGCTCTATGCAACACTAGCGAAAGAGAGTCTCGATACACGCGGTGGGCGTTCGGACTGATATTGAGATCGTCGATGATTACCAGGCCGGGGCAATCACCGTTTTCGATCCGACCAGCCAACGCAAGAAAGAGATTATCTACTTGATCAAGTCTTCGTCCCGTCAGGTTCACCCACCAAGCATCAGGGCATAAAGTTGACGCAACCAATTGTGCAATGGTTGACTTACCTTTGTGGACAGTCCCAGTCAGGAGTACTACTCGGCGTTGTATGACTAAGTTCTCCAATTGCTGAGTAAGCGCTGGCCTACTCAGAAGTGGTTCTGGTGGCTTAGGCGTCTTTTCGAGCAATAGATTGAGTAACCCTAATCCTGGATTTGCGTTCGCGAGTAAATCTGGCAGTTGGTCCACGGGCAAGGGAAGGTACGCAGTTGTTGCTTCTTCCACTTGCCGAAGCAATTCTGCGAGTGTGAGACACCGATTGGCAGACACTTTCTCAATTATTATTTCCCAAAAACGAGACCAGAGATGTTTTTGAACTTTTGGCGCGAGGCGAACAGATTGCCGCTGGCCTCGTAAGAAGACAGTGATCCGATCATCAACGCTTTGTTTAACTACGTCAATGTCAGGCTGGTCTGTAAGCCAGTGTACCCGTTGAATGAGCTGTTGCTGAACTTCCTCAGTTGTTGACGTAGCTAAAAACGAGCGTAATGGACTATGAGCATCCAGCTTTCCTACCAAGAACGTTACCAGTTTTGCGGTCATGTCAAGACTGGTACGTGCGACCCGCCATGCTTCAATTCCGCTAAGGCCATCAAAGCTCGCGTCTTTCTCCATTGCAATGGTGCTTGTAGTCAAATATTGGAACGCAACGTGTCTGGAACGATCCTTACTGACAAGGGACCAGAAATTCTCCAAAGCATCACGAGCCTTTCCATAAGCCAGTGAGATTGGATCTGAATTACGCTTGACCTGAACGGCGACCGCGCCATCTTTCCTGATGAGATCGAAGTCTTCAGCTCCTTCCAAATATATTACTTCGTCAGCGCTAGTTAATCGCAACCATGCGTCAATTGAGCACCAAGCTTGATAAACACCCCCTGAAATAGAATGTACAGCCTGTCTTTTTGGATCTCCCAGAAGTTCTACGGGAATGCCGTCTGCTGCTGTATCCACATCAGCGACATCTTGTGGGATAAAAGGAAAATCACGTTCAGACATACTGTCCTCAGTCAATGAACTCTTTTGGTAAATTCCCCGCCCCTTGGGGCGATTCAAACATCAACTAAGGTTACAGATACCCCGCTGCTTGCGGCGGGGTGATTCATTATAAAATTATCGGGTTAAATGCGTGTTAGCCATTTAAAATAAGCCGTAAGTTTCAACCACTTCCATACACCACACCAGCCGTCCGAGCCACCATTCCATCTCCGCTCCCCACATATCAAACAACAAGCCATGCCCAACCCGTGGCCTGAAAATTTCATCTCGTGCTTCACGACTAACTGCCCTCAGCCTTATCCAGTGAATCAACCGAATAGTCTTCCTGTTTCTCTCTCACGCTGTCCAGATAGAGTGTGTCCGGGCATAAATCTATGTTATCCGGCCAGACAACAGTCCCATGGTCGGCATGGCCCAGCGAGAAAAAAGCCGGATTGACCAGGCGCTTGAAAGCGGGATAGGCGAGATAGGGCGATACGTCAAATAGTCGCTTTTCTCCGTTGGCAAAGGTAAGACGAAGCCTAAAATTCTCCAGGGGTTGCACATGCTTTACGCGTGGATTCATAAGAATCTCCGTTAGTGAAGAGGTTCGATCCGGAAGATTTCGCCACCCTTTATGGCAATAGCCCAATCAGCCAGCAACTCTTCATGATGAATTTCAATCCATGCTTGGAGAAGTTTCATTTTATTTGTCGGCATTTCTCCGGCGAGGATCTCTCCGCTGGGTATGGCGATAACAGCCTCCGCACCCTGGTATTCCACATGAATGTGCGCTTGATGATGCTGACGGTTGTCCAGTGCATACATATAGACGATGATCCCGTAAAACATACTGATGATTGGCATGTCGTCCCCTTTCGCGGTTGGCCTCATCCTACTCTCTTACAAGTGGATGGTATGATGCGATTCAAACCATCTAATCTTCTGATACTTTATACACCACCCCTCGCTACCCGTGCCACAATTTATCTTCACTTATAAGCAAAAAAGGCGCGGAGCCGAAGCTCCACGCCTTTTTATTTCCACAAATTACAGAAAACTATCCGAGAATCGCCTTCATATCGGCTTCGACCGTGGTGATCGGGGCGATGTTGAAGTTCTCAACCAGGAAGTTGAGCACGTTGGGGGTGATGAAAGCCGGCAGTGTCGGTCCCAGCTTGATGTTCTTGATGCCCAGGTGCAGCAGTGTCAACAGGATCACGACCGCCTTCTGCTCGTACCAGGAGAGGATCATCGAGAGCGGCAGGTCGTTGACTCCGCACTCGAAAGCGCCCGCCAGGGCCACCGCGATCTGGATGGCCGAATAGGCGTCGTTGCACTGGCCGACGTCCAGCAGGCGCGGAATGCCGCCGATGTCGCCGAACTCCAGTTTGTTGAAGCGGTACTTGCCGCAGGCCAAAGTCAGAATCACCGTATCCTGTGGAAGTTTCTCGGCAAACTCGGTGTAGTAGTTACGTCCAGATTTGGCGCCGTCGCAGCCGCCGATCAGGAAGAAGTGCTTGATCGCGCCGGACTTGACCGCGGCAATGATCTTGTCGGCCACACCCAGCACCGCATTGTGGCCGAACCCGGTCAGGATTTCCTGGCCCGGATTTTCCGGCAGACCGGGCAGTTCAAGAGCCTTGTTGATAACTTCGCTGAAATCCCAGCCATCGACGTGCTTGACATCCGGCCAGCCCACCAGGCCCCAGGTGTAGAGGCGGTCCTTGTAGCTGTCAGACGGCTTCTGGATACAGTTGGTGTTAAAGATGATCGCGCCGGGGAAGTTAACGAACTCCTTGGCCTGATCCTGCCAGGCGCCGCCGAAATTGCCGACCAGGTGCGAGTACTTCTTCAGGCCGGGATAACCGTGGGCCGGCAGCATCTCTCCGTGGGTGTAGATGTTGATGCCCTTGCCTTCGGTCTGTTTGAGCAGTTCCTCCAGCATCTTCAGGTCGTGGCCGGTCACCAGGATGGCCTTGCCGGCCTTGGTGCCCAGCTGGACCGGAGTCGGAACCGGATGGCCGTAGGTATCGGTATGAGCCGCATTCAAAAGACCCATCACGGTCAGGTTGTGCTTGCCGCACTCCATTGCCAGGCCGACAAAATCCATCAGCCCCAGGTTGGCGTCGGTGGTTGCCGCCAGCGCCTTCTGCACGAAGGCAAGCACCTCGTCGTCGCTGCGCCCCAGGATCATGGCGTGATCCATGTAGGCCGCCATCCCCTTGAGGCCGTACATCAGGATCTCGATCACGGAACGGATGTCTTCGTTAACGTGCTGGCCGTTGATGCCGTAAGCCTCGGCTTGCCTGACCATGCCGTCCAGATCGTCAGCCGGTTTCCAGTCGGCCGCCGGACCGGAGAGATTTGCGCCGGCTGCGGCTTTGGCCTTCTCTTTCAGTTCGTAGCAGCGTTTGATGACCCCGCCGATGTGACGGGCATCGAAATCCACGTTGGTAACGGTGGTGAAGAGCCCCTCGATCGTGAAACGATCGATCTCGGCGTTGCGCCCCAGTTTGTCGGCATACAGTGCCAGGCTTTTCAGACCGTACAGCAGGTGATCCTGCAGTGACGCTACCTGCGGGCTTTTACCGCATACACCGGAAATGTTGCAACCGACTCCGTTTGCTGCCTGCTCGCATTGATTACAAAACATGCTCATCTGTATTTCCTCCCTTTTCTTCAGTTTGTTCGAGTAAACTCGAATGGTGGTTTTTTTCGGTTAATATGGTAGAAACACTATACCT
>MGZK01000026.1 GCA_001802125.1 Geobacteraceae bacterium GWC2_55_20 | reverse complement strand
AGTTGCTGCGTTACCGCGGAAAACGTTGCCGACCTCCCCTGGCTGGTGGACCATGCCGCCGACCGGGGCGCTGCCGCGCTGCACCTGATGTGGCATTTCATCCGCGGCCGGGGCTCCGCCGGGCAGCAGCCGGCGCCGCTGGCGATCCTGCCCTGGCTGACCGCGGCCATGGAGCGGGCCGAATCCCGTGTTATCACCATCGACAACATCGAAAACCTGAAAGGGCAGATATTTTCGCCGCCCGGCACCATTTATGACGGCTCCGCCGCCGGCTGGGAGTCGGCCGCGATCGGACCGGACGACAGGCTCTATCCCACCGCAGCTACCATCGGCCTGGAAGCGCTGGCCACCCCGATCGAAAGAGGCCTGGCGGAGGCCTGGCAGACCAGCCCGGTGCTGGCCGCGATCCGTTCGAGCAGCGCGGCCACACTGGATGATCCCTGGCGCTTCCTGCTGGGGGGCGGAGATTTCGACCACAGCTATCACCACGCCGGCACTTTTATCGGCGATGACCCCTATCAGCCGTTGACCGAACAGCTGGCGCTGATCCTGATCCGGCGGGCCGCCGAGCGACTGCCGGAAGCGGCCGTGCCGGCGCTGCGCCTTAAGATGGGGGAGCTGCTGGTCAGCTGCGACGATCACGGTTCGCTGGCGCTCTGCCGCAGCAACTGCCTGCTCTCCCTGAACGGTTCCAGCGACAGCCGTGCCAGGGTCGGAGAGTATTATGCCTCGGCAGCCGGCGACAAGCGCAGCGAGATTCTGAATCCGGTCCATTATGACGACAGCCTGATCGAGCACATCCCGGCCGCTTACCGCTTCCGGGGTTACGGCTGCGGAAGCCCGGTAATGGACGCGGGCCTCAAGGCCGGCGACCGGGTGGTGGACCTGGGTTGCGGCAGCGGGGTGGAATGCTTCATCGCGGCCCGGCTGGTGGGAAAGAGCGGCCACGTCACCGGCATCGACATGCTCGAGCCGATGCTTGCGCTGGCCCGCAGTGGGGCTGAAGATGTGCGCCGCTCACTCGGTTTCGACAACCTGGACTTTGCCAGGGGCTTCCTGGAACAGCTGCCGCTGGCCGACGCCGCCGCCGATGTGATGGTTTCCAACTGCGTGCTGAACCTTTCCACCGACAAGCGCCTGACCTTCAGCGAGATCTTCCGCGTGCTGGCTCCGGGAGGCCGGCTGTTCACCGCGGACGTGGTCTGCGAGATCGAGCCGGATGCGGAGATCCTCAACGACGGCACCCTGCGGGGCGAATGCATCGGCGGCGCCATGACCCAGAAGGACCTGCTGGGGATCCTGGAGGAGAGCGGTTTCGTCCGTTTCCGGGTGCTGAAGCGGATCCCCTACCGGGTGGTAAACGGCCACCCTTTCTATTCGCTGACCTTTGAGGCGCGCAAACCGGCCGACCTGCAATCGCCGCCGCTGCAGGTGTTCTACCCCGGCCCGGCCAGCGGCCTGCTCACGCCCGGCGGCCACTGGCTGCGCCCCGGCCAGAACGCGACCATCCCGGACGACGACGCCGAACAGTTGGGCGAGCAGGTCTGGCAGCTGGACCAGCACGGTTTCGTCACCAATGTGGCCATCACTGCCGGAGCCAACTGCTGCATCTCGCCGGAAGCCGGCGCTGCTCCGGCGCCCCAGCCCCAGGCGATGCACGACGCCGGCTGCCTGGTCTGCGGTGCGCCGCTGGTCTATCGCCCCACCGAGCAGAACGCCACCTGCCACTATTGCGGCAGGAACCTGCCGGCCAACTCCTGCTGCGAACAGGGGCATTTCGTCTGCGACGGCTGCCATACCGGCGACGCCCTGGATCTGATCGAACATCTCTGCTACACGGCGTCCGGCACAGATCCGGTAAGCCTCTTCCACGAGTTCCGCCGCCACCCCTCTTTCCCGCTGCACGGGCCGCAGTACCATGCCCTGGTGCCGGGCCTGCTGCTGGCCTGCCTGCGCAATGCCGGGCATCCGGTCACGGACGAACAGCTCCGGGCCGCCATCCGCCGGGGCGGCGAGGTCAGCGGCGGCAGTTGCGGATTCATGGGGATCTGCGGTGCCGCGGTCGGCGTCGGGATCGCCTTCAGCGTGCTTTTGGAGGCCACGCCGCTCAAGGGCGAGGCCCGCCAGCAGGTGCAGGGGATTGTCCAGCGTGTGCTGGCGGAGATCGCCGGGTACAGGGCTGCCCGCTGCTGCCAGCGGGACTGCTGGATCGCGCTGGGGGTCGGGATGCGCACGGCAGCGGAAATGTGGGATCTGCAACTGCCGGCGGTGGAGCCTTTCGCCTGCACCCAGATGGCCCGCAACAGGGAATGCCTGGGAGTGGACTGTCCCCTGTGGCCGGTCTGATCCGGCTGTTCAGAAAGAACGTTGCATTATCGGTTCATATAATGGAAAATGATCGACCATGAATGACTGGCCACGGCGCGACCCGCCGGAAGCGCCGGCCGGCATTTTAAGGAACATAATTTCAACAGTTTTCCCTATTCAGCCGAAAGGAGCATGTCCATGTTGAATGTCGCCATAGTTGGAGCCAGCGGTTATACCGGTCTGGAGCTGATCCGGATCCTGCACTGCCATCCGGAGGTGGCGGTGACCTGCCTGACCTCGGAGCAGAGCGCCGGCAAGCGGATTTCGGAGGTTTTCCCCACTTTGCGCGGACGCTGCGACCTGATCCTGGAGAACCTGGAACCGGTGCGGGTATCGGAAAAGGCCGACATAATCTTCACCGCGCTGCCGCACAAGGCCGCGATGGAGGTGGTGCCGACCTTCCTCAAGCTGGGCAGGAAGGTGATCGACCTCTCGGCCGACTACCGCCTTTCCGACCCGGCGGTCTACGGCCAGTGGTATGAGCCGCACCTGAATCCGGCCAACCTGAAGAAAGCGGTCTACGGACTGCCGGAAATCAGGCGGGCCAAGATCAGGGGGGCAAAGCTGGTCGCCAATCCCGGCTGCTATCCCACCAGCATCATCCTCGGCCTGGCGCCGCTGCTGAAGCAGGGGCTGATCCATCCCCACAGCATCATCTCCGATTCCGCCTCCGGCGTCACCGGGGCCGGCAGGAGCGCCAAGGTGGATTCGCTCTACTGCGAGGTCAACGAGGGGTACAAGGCCTACGGCGTGGGCGGCGTCCACCGGCATACGCCGGAGATCGAGCAGGAGCTGTCGCTGCTGGCCGGCGAGCCGCTGAAGGTGACCTTCACGCCGCACCTGGTCCCGATGGATCGCGGCATCCTCTCCACCATCTATGCGGCACCGCTCAAGGAGATGACCAGCGCCGACCTGGTCAGGCTGTACGCCGAGTTCTATGCCGGCGAACCGTTCGTGCGGGTGCTGCCCCAGGGCAGCCTGCCGTCAACCGCCTTCGTGCGCGGCTCCAACTTCTGCGACATCGCCCCGCTGGTGGATGCGCGCACCGGACGCATCATCATCGTCTCGGCCATCGACAACCTGGTCAAGGGGGCTTCCGGTCAGGCGGTTCAAAACATGAACCTGGTCTGCGGCTTTCCGGAAACAACCGGGCTCGACGGCCTGGCCCTGTTTCCCTGACGGTGGCGTTCCTCCCGATTACCGCTGCTGAAGTCCGCGCCCGCGGCTGGGACCAGCTCGACATAATCTTCGTCTCCGGCGACGCCTGCATCGACCACCCCGCCTTCGGCGTACCGCTGCTGGCGCGCTGGCTGGAGTCGCACGGATTCCGGGTCGGCATCATCCCCCAGCCGGACTGGCGCTCGAAAGAGCCCTTCATGTCACTCGGCCGGCCGCGCCTGTTCTTCGCGGTCTCGGCCGGCGCGATGGACTCGATGGTGGCCCACTACACCCCGGCCCGCAAACTGCGCCACGACGACGCCTACACCCCCGGCAACCGCCATGGAGCGCGTCCCAACCGGGCCACCATAATCTACACCTCGCGCCTGAAAGAGGCTTACAGGGATGTACCGGTGATCATCGGCGGACTGGAGGCGTCGCTGAGGCGCTTCGCCCATTACGACTTCTGGGAGGACAAGGTACGCCGCTCGATCCTCTTCGACGCCAAGGCCGACATGCTGATCTACGGCATGGGCGAACGGGCGATCCTGGAAGTCGCACGACGCCTGCGGGACGGTGAAAAGCTGCCGGAGATCGCCGACGTGCGCGGCACGGCACGGATCGGCAGCCTGCCGCAAGAGGTTCCCCGTGTGACGCTCCCCTCTTTTGAAGAGGTGTCCGCCTCGAAGGAACAGTTCGCCCTGGCCTTCAAGACAGCCTACCAGGAACAGAACCCCTGGAGCGCGCGGACGCTGTTGCAGCCGCACGGCAACCGCCTGCTTGTCTGCAACCCGCCAGCCCTGCCGCTCTCCCGCCAGGAGCTGGACGCCGTTTACGACCTGCCGTTCGAAAAATCTCCCCACCCGGCCTACCGCGAACAGATCCCGGCCTGGGAGCAGATCAAGACCTCGATCACCAGCCACCGGGGATGTTTCGGCGGCTGCGCCTTCTGCGCGATCACGATGCACCAGGGCAAGACGATCCAGTCGCGCAGCGAGGACTCGATCCTGTCCGAGATCGATGAACTGGCCGGCAAAGCCTGGTTTCGCGGCAGCATCAGCGATATCGGCGGCCCGACCGCGAACATGTACGGCCTGAGCTGCGGCAACCCGGATGCGATGAAAACCTGCCTGCGGGAAAGCTGCATCTTCCCGCATGTCTGCCGGAACCTGCTGACCGCAGACAAACGCGCCGTGGCACTGCTGCAGAAGGCGCGCCAGCGCAAAGGGGTCAAGCATATAGCAATCTCGTCCGGCGTGCGCTATGACCTGCTGGAGGCGCAACCAGGCTACTTCCGGGAACTGGTCGGCCATCACGTCAGCGGACTGCTGAAGATCGCCCCGGAGCATCTGGCCGAGCATGTCACGGAGCTGATGCGCAAACCGGGCAGGAAAGCTTTCGACAGATTCCTGACCAGGTTCCGCGAAGAGAGCGATCGGCTGGGCAAGCGCCAGACCATCGTTCCCTACCTGATCTCCGGGCACCCCGGCTGCAGGCTGGAGGACATGCTGGAACTGGCGCTGGCGATGAAGAAAATCGGTCTCAAGGTTGATCAGGTGCAGGATTTCACCCCCACCCCCGGCACGATCTCCAGTTGCATGTTCCACACCGGCATCGACCCGCTGACCGGCAAACAGGTGTACGTGGCCAGGAGCGACCGGGAAAAGGGGCTGCAGAAAGCGTTGCTGCTGTGGCACCAGCCGGGCGAACGCGCCAAGATCATGGAAGCGCTGAAAGAGATGGGACGGCTGAATGACGCGGAGCTGTTGCTGGGTGAGCGGAGTAAAACTTGTGTGACCGGGAGAACAGCAGTCTCGGCGCCTTGTAGGAAATCCGGCGCCGCGCACACAAAAAAAGCCCGCTGATGTCAGCGGGCTTTTGCGGTTTCTGCTTTGCGGTTGTTGATTACTTCTTGGTAACGTTGGCTGCCTGCAGTCCCTTGGGACCCTGGGTGATGTCGAAAGTAACCGCGTCGCCTTCGGCCAAAGACTTGAAGCCGTCACCGGCTATCGCGGAAAAATGTACGAAAACATCCTCGCCGCCTTCCTGCTCGATGAAACCAAAACCTTTTGTGTCGTTAAACCATTTTACCTTGCCCTGTGCCATTATCCTGCCTCCTTTTTTCTCCGGTGCTACGCCGGAACTGTTGGTTACCGCTTAAGTTTCCGGAGTCTGATGCAGGGTAACCGCAAAGCCTGGTCAAACATGCTACTTGCAACGTTCTGCAAAAACTTCCGAAACTGGCTGCCCGAGTCGTTTATCACAGTGTCAAAGCGGGTGTCAAGAAAATTTAACGCCGCAAACCGGCCATGCATCAGGGTGCTTTAAGTTCATCGGTTTTGGTTTCAAGTTTCCTGACAAGCTCGGAATAACCGCCACTGTTAATGATCTTGTTGAACTGGGTACGGTAATTGGATACCAGACTGACCCCCTCGATCACGACGTCGTAGGCCATCCATTTGCCATTCTGATTGAGCATCCGGTAATCGAGAGTAAATTCGTCCCGTTTGGCGGTAACCACTTTTGACTTGACCTCGGCATGGTCGCCATCAACAATTTCCTTGAGATAGACGATTTTCTCGTTGTTGTAGGACTCGATCTTGCCGGCGTAAGAGTTTTCCAACAGTGTTGCGAACAGCTCGGCAAAACGCTTTCTTTCCGCCGGAGTGCGCTGGTTCCAATGTTTTCCCAAAGACCTCTTGGCCATCTCGGAATAATCGAAAACCAGGGAGATGGTCTTTTTGAGCGCCTGGCGACGCTTATGGTCGTTATGCTTCATCTCCTTGCTGGCAACAATGCGGACAACTTCGTCCACGGTTTTCTTAACATCCTCGGTTGGTCCCGCAAAGGCCAGGTTCGCGCTTAAAAACACGCAAGCCACCAATGCCGCTAAATATTTGAACATGTTCCCTCCGGTCATTTTGCCTCTGCCAGCGGCGGTTCACCGATAGCATAATCAAGATTGGCCCCGGCCATCTTGTAGTTGTATATGGACTGAAAGTATGAGGCCCTCATCCTGGCATAGGCCTGCAAAGCGTCGAAGATTTCCTTGGCCGGCCCGATTCCGAAATCGAAGTTTGCCAGGGCGGTCACGGCCCACTTCTTGGCGTTGGTATAGGCTGATTTGGTGGCAGAGACGCTATTTTCGGCCTCTTTCAGTTCAAGATAGTATTTTTTGACCTGAAGCGGAATATTGGCATCCGCAAAGGTCCTTGTGCTCAACAGGCGGTTGTACTGGGCACGTTCGCCGGCCGCCTTGGCCCCGGTAATTCCGAAGTCCAGTTTCCAGCGGGCGCCCAGAGCCACCCCGCCATTCAGATGCCTGAACTGATCATTTATGTAAGGGTTGCGAATACGGTCGCGACCTTCCGCGTAAGACCAGGAGACCAGGCCTCCCAGGAAAATATCGGGATAATAATTGGCCTGGGCCGCCTCGACCAGCGCGGAACGGGCCTTGAGACCCTCGGCGATCTGCTTGAATTCGGGACGACGGGCACGGGCCTTCTCCACGTAGACATCAAATTCAGGAGTCACACGTTCATCCATTTCCAGACGTTCGCTTTTGATTTCAAGCTGGGATGACATAGGCAGATTCAAGCGGGTCTTGAGCGCGGATAATGCCAGTTTTTCGCCTTTTATTGCCTCTTCCAGATATTTTGCAACCTCACCCGAAAATGCATCCAGCTTGAAAAGGTCCGACTCTTCCACGCCGTTGGAACCCTGATCCAGCATTTTCTGTGCCTTTATCCTGGCCTTGGACAGGCTTTCCTGTACCTCCAGGACGACCTCTTTAAGCTCACGGGCCAGCATCAAGCCGTAATAGTACTCTTTCACCTTCTGGGCAACCTCATTGGCGCGCTGTCCTTTACGTGAACGCTCCACTTCGATACCGTGAGTGGCTGCCTTCATATTTTCCGATATCTTCCCGAATGTATAAAGCGGCTGGATCAGAGTAGCGTCGGCGCTGCTGAACCATGTCAGCTCTTTCATCTTGAAGGATTTATCGGTAGCGTTCAGGTCTTCTCTTTTTGCGGGAGGGGCCGGGCCAAACATCGCCAATACCTCGATCTGCGGATAGCGGTAGGATTTGGCCTCCTCCAGCTTACTGGAAGTGTGATCGATGTCAGCCTGCGCCTCACCCAGCTCAGGCGCGGCCTTGAGGGCGATCCGGACGCAGTCTTCCAGCCCCAGCACCAACCGGACCTTATCACTGTCATCAGCCGCAAGAGCTGAAGTCGATAACAACAATAGCGCTCCTATTTGAGCCATACGCGAAAATACCGTTTTCATATCTTCAATATCTCCAAGCAGGTGTCAGACTTTCCCATGAATGAATTTACTGACCAGTTCTTCAATGTCTATGGCGGACTCGGTTTCACGGATCACGTCGTTGTTTTTCAGCATCCGGTCCGAGCCGCCCGGCTTGAGCTTGATGAACTTGTCTCCGATGATGCCGCTTGTGCGAACCGACGCAATCACATCATCGGTGATTTTGACACCATTTTTGATCTTGAGGAAAGCCAGCGCGCGATCACCGCTCTTTTCGTCCAGCGCAATCCGGTCAACTTTTCCGATTTCAACCCCGGCCACCTCGACCCGCGCGCCCGGCTTCAGGCCGGAGACCGAATCGAATCCGGCGGTCACGGTATAGTAATCTCCGGCGCCGAACTCCATCTTGCCCAGCTTTACGGACACATAACCGAGACAGAGGATACCGATAATCATAAATGAGCCAACCATCATTTCCAGCTTTGCCATATTCATCTCCAACCTCTTTGCAACCTGCTTGCTAAATCATGTGTATCGGGCCGTCCAGGCTGCCGCTGATGAACTGCCTGACCGCCGGATGGTTCGAGTTCTTGATCTCGGACGGCGAACCATGCTGCAGAATCTTGCCCCGGTACAGCATGGCCACATTCTGGGCCACATCGAAGATATCCGGGATCTCGTGCGACACTATCACCGCGGTGAAACCGAACTTTTCATGCGTATCCTTGATAAGCTGGTGAATCGCACGCTTGATGATCGGGTCGAGCCCGGTGGTCGGCTCGTCGAACAGGATGATTTTCGGATTCAGCACCACCGCCCGCGCCAGGCCGACCCGTTTTTTCATGCCGCCCGACAGCTCATCGGGAAACTTGCTTTCGATATTTTTCAGACCCACGTCTTCCAGCGCCGAAAGAACCCGCCTGCGGATTTCGTCCTTGGACAGCTTGGTTTTCTCCTGCAGCGGGAAAGCCACGTTCTCGAAACAGGTCATCGAGTCAAACAGCGCCACGTTCTGGAACAGCATGCCGAATTTTTCGCGGATCCTGTTCAGCTGAGAACGCCGCAATCCGATGATGCTCTCGCCATCCACATCCACCTGGCCGCTGTCCGGCTGCAAAAGGCCGATCAGGTGCTTCAGCAGAACGCTCTTCCCCTCGCCGCTGGGACCGATGATGGCGGTGATTTTCCCTTCGGGGATATCCAGGCAGAGGTCATCCAGAACCTTCTGGGAACCGAATGATTTATGTACATTGCGCATGCTGATCATGTCAGAGCAGCACCGAGGTCAGGAAGTAGTCCCACACCAGTATCAGGACCGATGTCAGCACGACCGATTCGGTCGTGGCCCTGGAGACCCCTTCGGCGCCATGGCCGGCGTAATAGCCTTTGTAACAGCCGATCCAGGCGATGATAACGCCAAAGGAAAAGGATTTCACAACACCCGAATAGACATCGCGCCACACGACCGACTTCTCCATCTCGTAGAAATAGGCGCCGGGGTTGACTCCCAGCAGCTTGACACCAACCAGCCAGCCGCCGTAGATGCCGACCACATCGAATATGGCGCATAAAAGCGGCAGCGATATCATCGCGGCGATGAACTTGGGTGTCACCAGGTACTTGAACGGGTCCAGCGCCATGGTTTCCAGGGCGTCGATCTGCTCGCTGATACGCATGATGCCGATCTCGGCCGTGATGGCGCTCCCGGCCCTGCCGGTCACCATCAGGGCCGCCAGCACCGGTCCCAGTTCACGGATCAGCGAAAGCGCCACCGCCGTTCCCAGCATCCCCTCGGAGCCGAACTTGGCCAGCGTGTAATAACCCTGCAGCCCCAGCACCATCCCGGTGAAAGCGGCGGTCAGAACGATCACGAACAGCGACTTGGTGCCGATGAAACGCATCTGCTTGAGAATCTGCACCGGACTGCCGGGCCGCCGGACGATCATATAGAACGAGTAAAGCAGGAACCAGCCTGTTTTACCAAGATCACGCACAGTTCCAATTGTAACCCGACCGAGTGCCTGTACCACGCAATTCCCCATTAACAACCGAAAAAACAATTGGATTTTATACATCAATGTATTTGAAAATGCAAAGCATAACTTGTTATGAACCACTTCCGGGCAGGGAAAGCAATTCGCTGTTTCCCCCGATGCTGCGGATAAAAAACGGCCAAGGCATCCGTCCGGAAACAGCCGTATCCGACTCAGAAGAATTCCCGCAGGTTTTCATCGATCCCCTTGAGGGTCTCGTACCAGAAGTCCCTGGCTGCCTCGACCCGGTCCTGCCCGAACTTTTCGAGCCAGACCGCAAGTTCGGGGCTGGGGTCGTTGTCGATCTCCCTCTTGCGTTTCAGGAAGGTATGCAGATAGTCGATGTTGCGCTCCGATTCCCAGAAAACTGGGCTGTTACGGCTGTTCAGTCGGCTGGCCAGAACTTCGATTGCGCGCAGAAACGGTTCGGTGCAGTTGTACAGCGACCCCATCACCTCGGGCAGCAGTTCTTCGGCCCAGCCCCTGTGAAATCTGCAAACGCCCAGATTGTCGAGAATCAGCTCCTTCTTCATGCGCTCCGCACATTTTTTCCCCAGCTCCCTGGGCGGTATGAAATCATTGCTGTAAACCATGTAATACTTGCCCATGATGGTCATCGGGGCCAATGCGCCCGGCACCCAGTACTGGTTGGGAACCATCCACCCCCGCCGGCTGAAGGCGATGTACACCAGGCGGTCATGCAGTGCCGTTCCCTTGGCGAGGGAATTGATCCGGCTCCATTTGCGCACCCCTTCCCTGAAATCAAGGATGCCGCGGCGTTCCAGTATGGCGTCGATCAGCTGGCAGCCGAGCTCGGCGTTATGCATCGAGTCGATTACCGGATCAAAACCGGCCGTATCCCAGCGTGGCAGCAGGGTGACTCCCAGCTCATCCATGGTCAGCAGCTTCACGTCCAGAAGGTCCATCAGCCAGGCCAGCACCCCGCCTCCGGAGATAGCGTCAAAGCCCATGGCATCGCAGTGGTGGTTTAGC
>MGZK01000025.1 GCA_001802125.1 Geobacteraceae bacterium GWC2_55_20 | reverse complement strand
CCGATGTTTACGTGTGTCTTGTTACGCTCGAATTTTGCCTTTGCCATGATAAAGGCCCTCCTGATGGACGCTTTTTGTATGCTGCTTTATTATTCGGATATTTCTGAAAAAGTGGAGCCCACATCCGGACTCGAACCGGAGACCTCTTCCTTACCAAGGAAGTGCTCTACCTCCTGAGCTATGTGGGCTAACTGGAGCGGGAAACGGGACTCGAACCCGCGACCCTCAGCTTGGAAGGCTGACGCTCTAGCCAACTGAGCTACTCCCGCGCTACCAGATGAAGACATTTGGAAAACGTGAAGCCATCCACTTACCAGTATATCGACTTTCGTCTCCTGGGGTCGTGCTCGGCTACCGTATTCCGGTGATTTTATGGTGGAGGGAGGAGGATTCGAACCTCCGAAGTCGCTGACGACAGATTTACAGTCTGTTCCCTTTGGCCGCTCGGGAATCCCTCCAGGGATGATCGGTGTGCTGCAAACAAAATAACTTATTATGGAGCCCCGTATCCGAATCGAACGGATCACCTGCTGATTACAAGTCAGCTGCTCTACCAGTATGAGCTAACGGGGCCGACACTTCTTACGACAAGAAAACAGAATTTGTTTATTTAGAGAAAAAGTGGATGAAAGTCAAGATATTTTTCTAAAAAAAGATTTGCCTTCATTTTTTATCGCTGACAAAGTGCCTGCGTTACAGACTATTCTGTTTCAGGCAGCCAGAAGTGGGAGCAGCGCCTGTTTCGTTTTTCTGAGGGCTCCCTCTTCAATTTGGCGCACCCGTTCACGGGAAATTGAAAAATGGCTGGCAATTTCCTGCAGGGTCAACGGTTCGTCAGCGGTGATGCGGTGTTCGATGATGAAGCGCTCTTTTTCATTGAGCCTGCTGACCACATCCGCAACCGTCTGCTGAAGCTGCTTGTTTTCCTGGAAATTTGAAAGTAGTTCTTCCTGGTTCATTCTGTCGTCCGCGAGCGTTTCCAGTGCTGTAATGCCGTCGCTACCAGGTATTTCAGCATTCAGGGAGCTGTCGCCCCGCATGCGCTGCTCCATCTCCGAAAACTGCTGTTCGGTCACATCCAGGGACAGGGCCGCGCTACGGGTATCGTCCCCGTTGTCGCCCATTCTGGCTATGGCGTTCTTGGCCTGGCGCAGTTTGAAGAACAGCTTTCTCTGAGCCTGGGTTGTGCCGATCTTGAGCAGGCTCCAGGATGAGATGATGTGATTCTGGATGTAAGCCCTGATCCACCAGACGGCATAAGAGATCAGCCTGATCCCCTTGTACGGGTTATATTTTTTTACCGCCATCATCAGCCCGATATTGCCCTCTTGGATCAGATCCAGCATTTTTAGTCCGTAATGACGGAATTCATACGCTACCTTAACCACGAATCTCAGATTGGAGGTAATCAGGCTATGGGCCGCGGCCAAGTCTTTATTTTCGAACAGCGCCACCGCATAGCGGTGTTCTTCCTCTTCACTGAGTAGCGGGAAACGCCGGATCTCACCAAGATAAAGGCGAAGACTGTCAGTAACTACAGGTAGTTGAGCAACCATGATCCAACTCCGTTTAAGACATATTTAGCACTCACTGTGCCTGACTGCTAAAAATATAGCAACTGAGATTTAAAAAATCAAGCCGATTAGATGTGATTGGTTCCTTTATACCAAACTCTTTGCACGCTTTCTGGTGTCAGGTGCCGGCGGGCATGGATGTGTAGAATAATCCACGGCCTGACTGTTGAATATGCTCCGCATATGACAGGGATACTTGTTGTCGAAACTAAAAAACACTGGCAATACAGGGTGTTATGTGGTGGCGTTTGTTTTGGCACAGCTATTGTACATCTGCGGTGTAATGGACGGCGCCTTTATAAACACTTTGTAGCGTGCTGCCGTTAAATCCGGGGAGTCGTGATCATGCACATAAAAAAACTTGTCAGTGGATTGATCGTCCTTTCGGTCGTCGGCCTGCTGATCTACCTGGGGCTGCACGTAAATATCAGTTCGGCCTCCAAAGCAAACAGCGTTGCCATTATCAAATCGGCCGGTATGACCTGCAGCAGCTGTTCAAACAGGATTAGCAGGGCGCTGGGTGGTGTGAAGGGTGTTGCGGTGACCGAAGTGGATGTCGAGGGAGGCGTGGTAATCGTGGGGTATGACAGGGAATCGGTTCAACCGGAGAACCTTGCACACAGGATCAGCGGCGCGGGCTACGCCAGTAACCTGGACAGGGTATTGACGCCAGAACAGTTCAGGCGGATTACCGGCAGAGATATCAACGCCAGGGCTGTTCAGGCTTCCGGTTGTTGCGGGATTAAAAACGGCGGTTGCAACTCAAAAAATGAAACCAAAGCGAGGAGATTGTAGAGATGGGAAAAAACAGCAAGCGGATTTTTATGACAGTTCTGGTTGTGTTGTCGATGATGGTGTCTGCCTTGAATGTGTCGGCCTTTTCATTTGGCAAGTACGAGAAGATCAAGGCGAATGGCGAGGTCGTGTCGATACCGGTTGCCAGGGCTGCCGGCGGAAAGGCGAAATTCTACCGCTTTGATGACGGCGGCAGGGAGATCGCCTTTTTCCTGGTCAAGGCCGGGGACGGCAGCTACCGTACCGCTTTTGATGCCTGCGACGCCTGCTACAGAGAGAAAAAGGGTTATGAGCAGCAGGACGACAAAATGGTATGCAAGAACTGCAACATGAAATTCGGCACAAACCGCATCGGTCCGCATGCGATCGGCGGGTGCAACCCCTCCTATCTGCCCAGCCGGGTGAGCGGCGGTAATGTAATCATCAATGTCAGCGACCTTAAAGCCGGAGCCAGGTTCTTCTAATGAAACTGCATACCATATCCATTAATAACCTGAAGCGCCGCAAGGCAAAAATGGCTTTTTTGACAATAGGGCTGATGGTTGGAATTGCCACTATTGTCTCGCTGGTGACTTTGACCCGTTCCATGTCCAGTGATATCGAAAAGAAAATGGATGAATTTGGGGCCAACATACTGATAACTCCCAGCAGCAACGCCCTTTCGATGAACTATGGCGGCATCAGCCTGGGTGGGGTGGCATTTGACCAGCGCGAAATACTGGAAAAGGATCTCGCTCAGATTAAGACCATCGCCAACCACATGAATGTCTCGGCTGTCGCGCCGAAAGTTCTGGGTGGCGTCAAGGTTGGAAACCACGATGTGATGCTGGTGGGGGTCAATTTCGACAGCGAGCTGAAGATGAAACAGTGGTGGCAGATCTTTGGCGAGGCGCCCAAAGCTGACAACGAGTTGCTGATCGGCAGCGATGCCTCCAAGATTCTGAATGTCGGTCCGGGTGACAGCGTCAATATCAAGGGCGAGGAGTTCAAGGTCTCCGGTGTGTTGGACCAGACCGGTTCCCAGGATGATGCGCTCGTTTTTGTGGCATTGAAGAAAGCCCAGCAGATGCTGGGCAAAGAGGGCAGGATCACCCTGGCCGAGGTTGCCGCGCTCTGTTCCGGCTGCCCGATCGGCGACATGGTGACGCAGATCGCGGAGAAGCTGCCGGATGCCAAGGTTTCTGCGGTTCAACAGGTGGTCGAGGGGCGTTTGAAGACGCTGGACCAGTTCAAGCGTTTCTCCTATGCGATTGCCGGAGTGGTCGTCTTTATCGGCTCCCTGGTGGTCTTTGTAACCATGATGGGCAGTGTCAACGAACGTACGGTCGAGATCGGCGTATTCCGTGCCATCGGTTTCAGAAAGAGTCACATCATGCGCATCATCCTGCTGGAGGCGGCCCTGGTCAGCATTCTGGCCGGTGTTCTCGGCTATGCCGTCGGCATGGGGGGCGCCGGATTGGCCCTGCCGTTCATGGCAGAGAGCCGCAGCGCCCATCTGGTCTGGGATGCTACCATCGCCTTCGGCTCCGTGGGGCTGGCGTTGGCCCTGGGATTGCTGGCCAGCCTCTATCCTGCGCAGCATGCCAGCAGGATGGACCCGACCGAAGCATTGCGGGCACTGTAACCAATATTCATCTACAACGGGTTGAGAACCCTGGAGCTTAAACATGGCAATGATTGAAATCAGCGGACTTAAAAAGAATTACACCAGCGGCGAAGGTACTGTCGAGGCATTGCGCGGCCTGGATATCTCGATTGAAGCGGGCGAGTTCATAACCATCATGGGGCAGTCCGGTTCCGGCAAAAGCACCCTGCTTTCGGTCCTGGGGGGTATGAATCATCCCTCCAGCGGTGAAGTTGAAATGGACGGGGTCAAGCTCTACCTGCTCAACGGTGAAAAACTGGCCGATTTCCGGGCACAGAAACTGGGCTTCGTGTTCCAGTCGTTTCACCTGATTCCCTACTTGACAGCGATTGAAAACGTGATGTTGCCGCTGGCTATAGTGGCGATGAAAAGCGATGCCAAGAAGGAAGCGGCCCGCCGGGCCCTGGAGCGTGTCGGCCTTGGCGCCAAGCTGGACCGGTTGCCCAACCAGCTTTCCGGTGGCGAGCAGGAACGGGTTGCCATTGCCCGGGCAATTGTCAATAATCCGCAGATCCTGCTGGCCGACGAGCCGACCGGCAACCTGGACTCGAAAACCAGCGAGGATGTCATGACCCTGTTCCGCGAGCTTAACGACGCCGGCCAGACCGTGGTCATGGTGACCCATAATCCGGACAACGGCAGGTATGCCGACCGGACGATCACGCTCAGGGACGGCATGGTCGTGCAGTAAGCGTCATCACCCCGGCCCACGCTGTTTGCGGGAATGTCGTTTTTTGTCAGACGATCTTCCCCGGACAGCGTGGGACCGGTGAATACGGCATCATTCTCCGGCTCTGTTTGCCCTTGTGTTTTTCATGACTTCCGCTATAACCAGAACCATGAAACCGTCCATCCTGCGCATAGGCCTGCTGGCCCTGTCCATTCTCGGCATCAGCCTGTTTCACTATCTTACCCCGCTGCACCTTCATTATCTGCACGACATTTTCCAGCGTTTCTACTATCTGCCGATCATCCTGGCCGGTCTCTGGTTCGGTTTCCGGGGCGGCCTGGGGTGCGCCGTGGCGGTCAGCATCGCCTATGCGCCCCATATCCTTTTCCAGTGGGGCGGAGGGCTGACCCTGGAAATGGAGAAGTATCTGGAGATCGTCATGTATAACGTGGTCGGCGGGGTCACCGGCCTTCTGGCCCAGCGCGAACGGGAGCGCAGCCTTGAGCTGCAGCGCACCGCCGAAGGTCTGGAAGAGTCGTACAAAAAACTGCAGACCCAGTCGGAGCGGATCATTGCCGTGGAGGAACAGCTGCGCCGGGCGGAAAAGCTGTCAACCCTGGGGGAGATGGCGGCGGTGCTGGCCCACGAGATCAGGAATCCCTTGGGTTCGATCCGCGGCACGGCCGAGATCCTGCGGGATG
This sequence comes from Geobacteraceae bacterium GWC2_55_20, assembly GCA_001802125.1. GTDB lineage: Bacteria > Desulfobacterota > Desulfuromonadia > Geobacterales > Pseudopelobacteraceae > JACRCG01. The sequence goes on along the minus strand of MGZK01000025.1, from coordinate 18,086 downwards.
ACTACCGTCCCGGAGATCCCAAGTTCGAGTTCATCGAGATCCAGATCAAGGAGACCGAGCGCCTCAACCATGTGGTCGAGGATTTTCTGCGCATGGCCCGACCCCAGAACGCCGAAATGCGGCGCTGCTCGTTGCGGGAGGAGCTGGAGACCATCGTCGTGCTGACAGCCAACGATGCCGGCCAGCGCCGCATCCGACTGGATTTTGAGCCGCCGGTGGAAGAACTGGCGGTCACCGGCGACGGTGAGAAGCTGCGCCAGGCCTTCCTCAACATCGTCATCAACGCACTGCAGGCCACGCCGGCCGGCGGGAGCGTGACCATCTCCGCCGGCAGTAAAGATGGGTTCTGTGAGGTTCGTTTCAGAGATACCGGGGCAGGTATAGATGCGGAAACCTTGGGGCGAATCTTCGAGCCGTTCTTCACAACCAAAGCCGACGGCACCGGTCTTGGATTGGCCATCACCAGAAAAATCATCGAAGCGCACGGCGGAACCTTGACCGTGGAAAGCCGGATCGGCTCAGGGACGACGGCAACCGTCAGGCTTCCTGAAGCAAAATGAGCTGATACTGCCTATGGTCATATGTGGGAAGTAAAGTATAAATGTTTCATTTTGGGGGATGAGCGGTTCACGCGCGCACGCGAGTGAACCGCTCAAGAACAAGTTGTTATGCACGAGAAAGAAATGAGCGCTCATATTGCAGAATATAAGGGTAAGCCCACCGCCTACCTTGATCAGAACATTCTAGACCTTTTCGTCAAAGGTATCGCCATTGACCTCGCTGAGGCTCTTACTCAGAGTTTCCAAATAGTATTTTCAGACGAAACATTAAAAGAAATAAGGCGCTCTGGTGATTACGCCGAAAACTTCCTGATCGTATTGAGACGGCTGAATGCGCACCATCTAAAAAACTATCTAGAACAGCCAGGATTCATACTAACAGATCGAGCTACGATCACTGCATGTGATCCATTTGCAGCCTATGACCAGTATTGTGAAAATGTTGGTAGTTACCTCGATATTATGAAATCTATGGAGCAATGGCTATATAAGTTTTCTGGTGGACGAGTCGGTGATGGAATCGATGAAATACATGCAGAACAAAAAGCAGCCTTCAGAGATCTTATGGGACATATGCAATCCGGTGCCACAGAATTGGCGAACGATATCGCCGGAATAGAAGAAGTTCTAAGGCAATGTTCTGTTCAAATGGAGCAAGAATTTAGGGATACCCTCGATGAAACAGAAAGATTGATGAAACAGAATATTGTTGATGACAAAACTTGGTCTGGGATAAAGGAATTTCGTAACGCTGTGGACATAGGCCCAAAAGAACTAAATAACATTGAACCACCGGGTGTGCTGCAGCAAATATGGGAGCGTTATCGGTCGATCCCGCCTTACGCCGATATGGAGATAACTATCGAAGCCTTTTTTGGCGTTTCGAAGAATCCGATTTATCCAGACCAGCCTTACTTCAAGCACCAGAAGGTCACCGGAATTTACAACATGCTCAATACCTTAGGCTATTTTCCAGATTCCAAAGTGCACAAAGAACGTAGGTTCATTGCCTCACTCAGCGACACAAGTCATGCTTCAATGGGCTCGTTCTGCAACTATCTTTACTCAAGAGACGAGTACTTTGTTAAGAAAGTAAGAGCAGCATATGAGTTTCTTGAGATTCCGACCTCAGTTCAGCTTGTACTTCTTGAAAATGCATAACATGCCGCAAGAGCCGTTTCGCTGATGCTCTCGGCTCAGCGGTCGAACCGTTGGCCGACATAAAGGAAGATGAAGATGGGAAGAATTAAGATTGCTCTTTTGCTGATGATTGCAATGATAGTGCTGTTACAGACACCTCCGGCAATATCAGGCCCAGGTGACCACTTAAAACCCGAAGAAGGAGTCTACGGATTCCTAATGCTCAATCCCTATCATGAGTCTGTCAGCGAGCGTCTTCTATCCGATGACAAATATCGTATATGTCAGGCCGTAATAATAACCTCTTTCAAGACTGAGACGGCGGTGTACATAAAGTATGACGACAAAAAACCTGCATCTTTGCCGGTCGTGGTGTCGTTGAAACTGGTGCATCCTCTGTGGATACAACTGAATGAATATTTTGAGAAAAACAAAGGAAACCTGACTGATGAAATCGCTCAGAAGAAAGCTCTTTCCCGAATCAAGAGCAAGGTGACCCGACAAGAAGCCGAGATAGAATCTGAAACTGCAAAGCTTCTAGAGGCAGTTTGGGCTACTGCATTATCACAAGTAAAGTATGAGGATAAGGAAAATCAGGGACTTGACGGCGAGAGAATCCACTATGCAAATTTCACTTTAGGTGTAGGCTATCGCGCTGGAAAGGCATGGAGCCCTGACGAAGGTACTATCACCAGTGAACTTGCCGAACTCGCAAAAGCTCTTCGTGAGTACCCTATGCTGAGCGGAGCCAAAAGAAAAACTGCCTCAAAAACAATGCAAAGCAAGGCTCAGGTGCTACTTGCCCGCTTGAAAACAAATAAGTAAGCCAGGATCAACAGCCAACCAGCGGCGGCAGCGGTCTCCGCTACGCTCCGCCGCTGGCGCCTTAAGACGTTGGGTGAGAAAAAAGATGATGAATGAACAAGAAGAGCAACTGATATTATTGCTTCGCCAAGCAGCCCATCTCTGGCTTGCCCTCGGGCATCTGGATATTTGGGATTCAGATGATTACACCGATGACTTGGGAACCTTCTGCAACGAAGCAGCAGAAAAGGTGGCAAAAAACGAAATATCAGATGCCGAGAAGAAGAGGCTTTATTTCATCTTTGCTCCGACATGCGAATGGGACAATTCTGTGGGGGACGCAGACTTGGGTAACAAGGTATTCGGGTGCCTTGATGCTTTATATCGTGATGTGTCGTTGAAGTGACATAATTCAATCGACGGCAGACGGACAAGCCACAATCACGAATGCTGTGGTATCAGCCGAATCTCCAGTTTACAGTTAACAGCAGCAGCGTACTTGCGGAGCATCTCCAGAGAGGGAGAATGACGGTGAGAACCGAGCGATGCCTCAACCCTTGCCAACGATGGCTGTGAAACTCCCATTTTAGCCGCTACTTGCTCCTGCGTCATCCCCGCCTGACGGCGTGCCGCAAGCAGGGCATCCAAAGCTGCAAATTCATCATCCAAGGCATCCCATGCCTGTTTGAAATTAGGGTCTTGAAGGTCTTTCTCAAGTTTTTTCTTGGGTTGGTACGAAACAGGTTTATAGCTCATGATTCATTACCTCCTTCTGCCGAGTAAGCGCTATGTCGAGTTCCCGTTTTGGTGTCTTATCCGTCTTTTTTATGAAACTGTGGAGAATTATGATCTTTCGTCCGACCATGGTGCAGAAAAATACTCTTCCTATTCCTTCTTCTGCCTTGGCGCGGATTTCAAAAAGGCCATTACCAAGGGCACGTGTATGCGGCATTCCCAGGTTGGGGCCGTATTCTTCCATGCGCACAGACAATGCTCGAAATCGAGCACGCAAGCCCACAGGCCAAGCATCAAGCTCAGCTTCGACAGCTTCATTGTAATATGAAAGACGGTAAACCATGGTCCAAATATATCATGCGTGTTATAAAAGTAAAGAATTATAAAAGCAAAGCCGTAGCCGTCGGAAAGTAGAAAAAGAAGTATAAAAAAGCGTTGAATTCACAAGGTTATTTGAAGGAATAAACGCCGGTAGGTTTCTTTCGCGCCGGAGTGCAGTGGATTGCTGGTTGCAGTGACACCGCGCTTCCGGCATTGTGTCAGGCATCATCGGGCAGACTGCCGAAAATGAACATGATTTTCCAGGTATTTGGCAACTAACGGGAAGCCTTTGTTGAACTGGTCAGTTACGTGATATTTGTGCAAAGGAAAAATGTTCCAAAAGCAAGGATAACCGATTCACGCGTGTGTGAAGCGGTCAAGAACGAGTTAGCCGCCAAAAGAAAATAACTGCTCCTTGTGAGCGGAATTACTCGGAGGAGTTGTGAGTTCTTACGTTAGGCATAGGCTGGTAGGGGATGCCCGCTCCTGGGGTTGCAATTCTAATTATAGAAAAGTTCGAGATGCACACTGGCAAGAACTTCAAGATAAACTGGTTGAATGTAAAACTCCAGAGCAACAGGAAAAGTTGCGTCTTCAGGAACACGAACGATATCTCTCCATAATGCAGGACAATGACGAAGCGAATTTTTACGAAAAAGAAAAAGCTGTTAAAGTTCGTGCTGTCGAAATAGAAAAGTCTATAAAAGTGCAAACAGCGATTCAAGCTAAGGCGGAAGCAAAATCTCAGTTCGGAGGTTGCCTCGTTATGGGCTTAATCATCTGCTGTCCTCCTGCGTGGCCATTCGCCATAATGATGCTGATCTTTGGAGGTCTCTCTGGAAGGTACAGCAAACCTCCAAGAGGTAGACGATAAAACGCATAAAATAAATAAAGGAACCCACGGAGAAATATATGAAATTCTTTATCCCCGGCTGTGAAACCGATTCAGCAAAAACAGAGGAATGGTACAAATCAATTAAGGATTTTGCATATTCCCCTTTAAATCTCGAAATCCTGAAACCACTTTGAATCGTATGAATGGAAACTGTCACGTTCGGTTCTGAGGGGCGAGACCCGCAAGGCTCCACTCCTACCCGGTGGCGCGAAAGGAAAATACGACACATGATGACCTTTGACCAATGGTTTGCTAAGTATCTTGATCAAGATGAGCATCAGGTAGAGGTTTTGCTATGTGATAAGACGGCGATAAGATTTCTTATTGCGTGGTCGATCTTCGAATCAAAATGTTTTAGAGGTTTTGCGAAAATAAATGAGCTATCAGACTTTGCAAAGACATTCTCTGAACGGCATGACTTCGATTTTGCTGCTCTGCAGGTGCCTGCTGCACTCTTTCACATCCGATACCAAGACAAACAGCTATATAAAAACCTGATGCATAGCCAGCAATCAAAAGAGCTAGAGAGCGTTTTGATAAAGGAGTTCTGCAACTTAAACAGCTACGAAATAACACTCATGTTGCTCATAGTAATTTATCGATTCAGAAACAATATTTTTCATGGAAACAAGGGTGTAAAATCATGGCTTGTTTTTGGAGAGCAAATCAACCTGTGTATAAATGCTATGCAATCATTCATTCCAACAACGACAGATCCCGCATGATCAGGATAAGAAATAAAGACATACAGCTGCTTTACATGGCTGCTATGAATTAAACACTGATTGGAGCAATTATGAATAACAACAATGGCTGGATTTACCTATTAACAAATCCCTCCATGGATGGGATGATAAAAATAGGTAAAACAAACAGAGATCCAAGTGACAGAGTGAAGGAATTGTCTTCTGCTACCGGTGTTCCAACTCCTTTCATTTTGATCTACAAAGAGCATTTTGCTGACTGCGATGTTGCAGAAAAGCATGTACACACACTACTTGAGATTAATAATTTTCGGCTTTCATCAAATAGAGAATTTTTTGTTGCCCCAATAGATATTGGGATTAGTGCAATTATCGATGCTAAACATAGTCTGGGTGAGGGCGATTTGGTAGCGGTTCAACCGGAATATGGTGGTTTTTTAGACTTCGAGGCTCCAAGTTATTCAATCGCTAAAGAACTTTTTACTGTAGCTGAGAAGCATTTTTATGGTCTTGAAAATTATGTCCAAGATAAAGAAGAAGGATTAAGGCTGTTCCAAAAAGCTTACAAGCTCCGTTACGAGCCAACTTATCTTCTGTTAGGCCAAATATATGCTACGGATGCTGACTTTCAAGATAAAAAGCGAGCAAGAAGTCTCTTCAAAGAAGGAGCTAAAGGTACACCAGAATGCTTTGCAGAACTTGCAATTTTAAGTGCCGAAGAATTGCATAGAGAAAATGCGTCAAAGTATTGGACTCAGTACTACTGTAGCGGATACGACAGAGACCCAACAAAATTGGGAAGGTACGGAGCTATTTATATTTATTTGTTAAAGGAAGACAAAGTCAGTCTAGTCGATTTGGATTTAATTAAAGATGACTTGCCACATGTCTATGAATATTATGCACAACAGCTAAGGGATATTGTTGAGTATAAAAACCGTGTGGGCGCTACTGAAGCACTTGATAATATGTTCAATAAAGAACTAGCTAAAATAGACTTCCTTAATTACCTGTATAACGGGCATTTTAAAGATCAGCGAGTGGAGGGTACTGTAGCTACATTTTCTACTCAGTCGCTAGATTGCACTATATTAAATCATAACGTAAGATACTTTTTTGATCTTTGTGAGGTGCTTTGTTTCCCAAAAATACTTAATAAAAATCAACGAGTTGAATTCACTAGTTATGAAACCCCCCATGACATAAAATTAGCGTACAATATAAAGTTGTTATAATAAATCAGCTCAATAGCATGTTCGTTTGAGAAAGTATGAAGGTTAGCAAAAGCAGAGAAAAGCAGAGAAAAGCAGAGCGGCCAAGTCCCACAGACGGTCTTTGCTGAGCTCCGCCGTTGCGTCTCGACTGCGTTGACTTCATTTTATACCAGTAAGCGAGTTTGCAATTTTAACAATGTCCCCCCTGTCTTCCAAAACTACAAAAAATCAGCAAGGACCACCATGAAAACAACCATCCTGATCATCGACGACGATACCTCGCTCAGGCGGGTACTGGAATACAACCTCCAGGAGGCCGGTTACGCCGTGGCCGCCGCCGCTTCCGGCGAAGAGGGCTTGCGGTTGTTTGACGAGGTAGCACCGGCTTTGGTGATAACCGACATGAAAATGCCGGGCATGGACGGCATGCAGGTCTTGAAGGCTGTCAAGGAGCGTTCTCCGGAAACGCTGGTGATTATCGTCACCGCCTTCGGCACGGTCGATATCGCCGTGGAGGCGATGAAGTCGGGCGCCCATGATTACATCACCAAACCCTTCAACCGCGATGAACTGCGGATGACCGTGGCCAAGGCTCTGCGTTTCACCGGTCTGGCCGCCGAGAATAAGCGTCTGAAAAGCGAGTTGTCCGACCGTAGCGATTTTCGCACCATGGTCGGTTCGTCGGCGGCGATGGAAAAGGTTTTCCAGGTGGTGCACAAGGTGGCCGACAGCGAGGCCTCGGTGCTGATCACCGGCGAATCCGGCACCGGCAAGGAGCTGGTGGCGCGGTCGATCCATGCCCAGAGCGGCCGCAAAAACGGCCCCTTCGTGGCCATCAACTGCGCCGCGATTCCCCGGGACCTGCTGGAGAGCGAGCTCTTCGGCCATGTCAAGGGCGCCTTCACCGGCGCCGTCAAGGACAAAACCGGGAAGTTCCTGCTGGCCGAAGGCGGGACGCTGTTTCTGGATGAGGTCGGTGAATTGCCGCTGGAGTTGCAGCCCAAACTGCTGCGGGCCTTGCAGGAGCGGGTGGTGGAGGCGGTCGGCGGCACCAGGGAGCAGAAGCTGGATGTGAGGGTGGTGGCCGCCACCAACCTGGACATCGAAAAAGCCATTGCCGATGGGGTCTTTCGCGAGGATCTTTACTATCGTCTTTCGGTGATACCGATCCACCTGCCGCCGCTGCGGCAGCGGCGCGAGGATATCCCGCTGCTGCTGCGCTATTTCTGCGGCAAGTACGACTCAAGCAAGGTGGATTTCGACAGGCAGGCGCTTGCGGTGCTCTCGTCATACACCTGGCCGGGCAACGTGCGGGAACTGGAAAACCTGGTGGAGCGGTTGCTGATAATGCGAGAGGGGGACACGATCACCTTCGGGGAGCTGCCTGAAAAAATCAGCAGAGGCGCCGTATCCGCGGGAACCGCGACCGATGCTTTCGCTGTCGTCAACCTGCCTGACGACGGCTACTCTCTGGAACAGCTGGAGCGGGAGGTGGTGGTGCAGGCGCTGGAGCGCAACAACTGGAACCAGGCCGCTGCCGCCCGTTTCCTGCGCATACCCCGGCATACGCTGATTTATCGCATGGAGAAGTATGAGATCGTTACACCTGATAAAGTCTGAGGACATAACTGTAGAATATGACACCGGCACTGTGTAATATTCTACATATCCTCCGGATCGCAGTTTTCTGATGATGGCTAATACGATGTAAATCAATCTGTTACCTCTTGGCACGATACCTGATATACTGATTTCAGAAATCACTATAATCAGAGGCTGCCATGAAAACATTACTTGCCATAATCGCCTCCATTATCTTCTGCTTCGCTCCCGCCCTTGCGGATGACACCCGGCCTGTCGAAACCCTTGCCTCCCTGATCGAAAACGCCCTGGCCAATAATCCCGAGCTTAAATCCTCCCAGGCCCGCTGGCGGATGTTTGTCGGCCGTGCCAGCCAGGCCGGTCGCCTGGACGATCCCATGTTCATGTTCAAGCTGCAGAACCTGCTGGCCCGTGACCCGCTCTCGTTCGGCGGCAGGGATCCGAATACGGCCAAAGTGGTCGGCATCAGCCAGCAGCTTCCCTTCTGGGGCAAGCGCGAGCTGAAGGAGGAAATCGCCCGTTACGAGGCCGAATCCTACCGCTGGCAGATCGAGGAGCGCCGGCTGGAGCTGAAGCGGATGGTGAAAGAGACCTATTACCAGATATATGCCGTGGACAAGGCGCTGGAAATTGTGGCCAAGAACATTCAGATCATCGGCGACTTTACTACCATTGCGGAATCCCGTTACAGTGTGGGGCAGGGGGCACAGCAGGACATCTTCAAGGCCGGGCTGGAAAAATCCAGGATGCTGGATATGCAGATCACACTGCAGCAGCAGAGAAAAAGCCTGGAGGCCAACCTGAATTACCTGTTGTATCGCCCGGCCGGCGCTGTCGTGGGCCGCGTGGCCGACTTCGAGCTTCCTGTCGTTGCACAGTCGCCCGACCAGTTGCGGGAAAGCGCCTACCAGAACCGTCCCCAGGCAAAAAGCCTGGTGATGCTGGCCAACAAGGGCATGGCCACGCACCGTCTGGCCCGCAAGGAATTCTACCCGGACCTCAACCTGTCCTTTGAATACATGTTCCGTGAACAGGCCATGGAGGATCCGGGCTATAACATGTTCACCGTCGGCCTGACCTTCAACCTTCCTTTTCAGCAGGAACGCCGCCGGGCCATGCTGGCTGAATCATCCTCCGAGACTGACATGGCGACGGAGGAGTTGAACGGCCTCAAGAATAGCATCGGCTACGCAATCAATGATTCCATGGCACAGATGGAGCGCCGCCGGAAACTGGTGGAGCTTTACAAGGGAGGCATCATCCCCCAGGCCGAGCAGTCGCTGGAATCGGCGATCATCAGCTACCGGGTCGGCAAGGTGGATTTCCTGACCCTGCTGGACGGCAGGGTCAGCCTGTTCAACTATGAGCGGGAACTGTACGAGTCGAAGGCCGAGTACATGATGCAGCTGGCGAGATTGGAGGCGGCGGTGGCTATGGATTTTGACCAGCCGCCGGCCGGCACAGCAAGTAAATAGAGCCCAGAGGTGGTCTACCATGGCACTGAACAAGAAAATAACCGTTCCACTGATCCTGCTGCTATTGGTCGCACTGGCCGGCGGCGGCTGGTATGCCTGGCAGCATGCCGGCCACGACCATCAAGCCGAAGGCAAGGCCGGGCAGGGGCCGGTACAGTACACCTGCCCGATGCATCCCTTCATCATCAAGGACAAGCCCGGTACCTGCCCGATCTGCGGCATGGAGCTGATCAAAAAAGTAGAAGGTGCTGCAACCGGTGTCCCTCTGACAGCCGAACAGAAACAGCAGGCCGATGCGCTGGGTCAGGTTTCCATGTCCGCCACCCAGCGGATCATGGCCAACGTGGCTACCGTGGAGGCCGGGCAGCAGGCGCTCAACAGGGAGATCAACGCGGTCGGAGTCGTGCAGTTCGACCAGTCGCGCCAGGCCAAGGTCACGGCCTGGATCGCCGGGCGCATCGACCGGCTCAACGTCAATACCGTGGGGGCTTTTGTCAGCAAGGACCGGCCGGTGGCCGAGGTCTATTCGCCCGAGCTGCTGGCGTCCCAGCAGGAGTATCTGCTGGCGGTCAGGAGCCGTGAGCAGCTGAAAAACTCGCCGATCCCCTCCATCTCCCAGAATGGTGAAGGTCTGGTGTCCTCGGCCAGGCAGCGCCTGATGCTGTACGGGGTCAAGGAAAGCCAGATCGCCGAGCTGGAACGGGCCGGCAAGCCCAACATCCGCCTGCCGATCTACACTCCGCTGTCGGGCGTGGTGATCGAAAAGCTGGTCCAGCAGGGTCAGTACGTCAATGTGGGCGACGCGCTGTTCAGCATCGCCGACCTCTCCACCGTCTGGGTCGAGATCGAGGTCTACGAGAGTGAGTTTTCCAGTGTCCGCATCGGCCAGTCGGTGGAGATTCGCTCCCAGTCCTTCCCGGGAAAAGCTTTCAGCGGCCGGGTGACATTTATCTATCCCTTCCTGGATCCCAAGACCCGCACGGTCAAGGCCAGGGTCGAGATGCCCAACCCCGGTCTGAGGCTCAAACCGGACATGTTCGTAAATGCGGTTATCAAGGTCGGGCTGGGCCAGGCCGTCGTGCTGCCGGTCACGGCGGTGATGGACAGCGGCAAGCACCAGACCGTCTGGGTGGAAAGCCAGCCGGGCGTATTCGAACCGCGTGAGGTGCAGCTGGGGCAGCGCACGGACGACAAGGTGCAGATCCTGTCAGGAGTCAGGCCGGGTGAGAAGGTGGCGGTGTCCGGCGCCTATCTGATCGATTCGGAATCGCAGCTGCGCGGCGGGAGCGGGCCGGATCACAGCCAGCATACCGGCGGGGCCGGGCCGGAGGGAAAAGTGCCGCCGACCGCACCGCCGGCCAAGAAGGATTCTCTGAAGATGGATGATATGAAGATGTAGAACTACCACCCCCTGACCCCCTCCTTATCAAGGAGGGGGGAAACATCATTGAACCTCTCCCCTCCTAGATTAGGAGGGGCTGGGGGTGATCGAAAGGTTTTATCAATGATTGAAAAAATCATCGAATATAGCGCCCGAAACCGGGTCATCGTGCTGATGGTCTTCGCGCTGATCATCGCCTGGGGCGTCTGGTCGGTCTATCGCACCCCGGTGGACGCGATTCCGGACCTGTCCGACAACCAGGTGATCGTTTTCACCGACTACCCAGGCCGTTCTCCGCAGGTGGTGGAGGACCAGGTCACCTATCCGCTGGCCACCAACCTGCAGGGTCTGCCACAGGTGCGTGCCGTACGGGCTTCCTCGGCTTTTGGCTTCTCGATGATATACGTGATCTTCGAGGACAAGGCCGATATCTACTGGGCCCGCACCCGTGTGCTGGAACGGCTGAATTATGCCGCCTCGCTGCTTCCGCCCGGTGTGGTGCCGACCCTGGGGCCGGACGGCACCGGTGTCGGGCATGTTTTCTGGTACACGATCGAAGGCAAGGGCTATGACCTGGAACAGCTGCGTACCCTGCAGGACTGGTTTGTCCGCTACCAGTTGAATACCGTGGCCGGCGTGGCCGAGGTGGCCTCGATCGGCGGCCTGGTGCGCGAGTACCAGATCGACCTGGACCCGGTCAAGCTGCAGGCCTACAACATCACTTCCGGCAAGGTAATGGAGGCGGTCAAGGGTGCCAACAAGGATGTGGGCGGCAAGCTGATCGAGCAGGCCGATGCCGAATACCTGATCCGCGGCCGCGGCTATGTCAAATCCCTGGCCGACCTGGAAAACATTGTTGTCGGCGCCGACATGCGCGGCACGCCGATCTACGTCAGGAACCTGGGCACGGTCCAGCTGGGTGGCGCCATCCGGCGCGGCCTGCTGGATATGAACGGCGAGGGGGAGGCGGTGGGCGGTATCGTGGTGATGCGTTACGGCGAGAACGCCAAGGATGTCATCGACCGGGTCAAGATCAAGATCAGGGAGCTGGAGAAAGGGTTGCCGCCCGGCGTCAGGATCATGGTCTCCTACGACCGTTCCGACCTGATCAACCGCGCGGTGAAGACCCTGAAGACATCGCTGCTGGAGGAGTCGGTGGTGGTCTCGCTGGTCATCCTGGCTTTCCTGCTGCATTTCCAGAGCGCCCTGGTGATCGTTCTGACGCTGCCGATCTCGGTGCTGATCGCGTTTATCACGATGAAGCTGATGGGGGTTACCTCCAATATCATGTCCCTGGGGGGCATCGCCATTGCGATCGGGGTGCTGGTGGATGCCGGCGTGATCATGGTGGAGAACTGCTACCGCCACCTGTCGGAGATGCCGCCGGAGGATCGGGCCGAAAAGCGCCTGGAAGTCGTGATCGCCTCGGCCAAGCAGGTGGGGCGGGCGATCTTCTTCTCGCTGGCGATCATAGTGTTGTCATTTGTGCCGGTCTTCATGCTGGAAGGGCAGGAGGGCAAGCTGTTTCACCCGCTGGCCTTCACCAAGACCTTCTCGATGATGGGCTCGGCGTTGATCGCGATCACGCTGGTGCCGGTGCTGATGTACTGGCTGATGCGCGGCAAGATGCCGCCGGAGAGCGCCAACCCGGTCTCCACGTTCTTTATCCGGCTCTACTCGCCGGTGATCCGCTGGGTGCTGGTCTGGAAAAAAACAACCATCATGCTGAATGTCGTGGCGCTGTTGATTGCGGTGCCGCTGTTCATGAAACTGGGCAGCGAGTTCATGCCCCCACTGGATGAGGGGTCGCTGCTGTATATGCCGGTCACTCTGCCCAATGTCTCGATCACCGAGGCCAAACGCATCATCCAGGTCCAGGATACGATCATCAAGAGCGTGCCCGAAGTGGAGCATGTGCTGGGTAAGGTCGGCCGGGCCGAGACCTCCACCGACCCGGCGCCGGTTTCCATGTTCGAGAGCATCATCATCCTGAAGCCCAAGGAACAGTGGCGGCCGGGAATCAAAAAAGCCGACATAGTGGCCGAACTGGACGGCAGGCTGCAGCAGATCGGTGTGCGCAACGGCTGGACCCAGCCGATCATCAACCGCATCAACATGCTCTCCACCGGGGTGCGCACCGACCTGGGGGTCAAGATCTTCGGCAGCGACCTGAACGTGCTGAAAGATCTGGCGATTCAGGCAGAGGCGATTCTGAGGCCGATCAAAGGCGCGGCCGACGTGGTGGCCGAACGGGTCACCGGTGGCAACTATATAGATATAGACATCGACCGCGAGGCGGCCGCCCGTTATGGCGTCAGCGTCGGCGATATACAGGATGTGATCGGCACGGCCCTGGGGGGCGAAATGCTCTCCACCACCGTGGAAGGCAGAAACCGCTTCCCGATCCGCATCCGCTACCTGCGTGACTATCGCGATAACATTCCGGCTATCCGCCGCATCCTGGTAAGCGGCATGGGTGGCGCTCAAGTACCGCTTTCGCTGGTCACCCGGCTGAAGGTGTCCACCGGCGCGCCGGAGATCAACAGTGAAGGCGGCTTACTGCGCTCAATTGTTTTTCTCAACGTGCGCGGCAGGGATATGGGCGGCTTCGTGAACGAGGCCAAGCAGGTGCTGGAAAAGCAGCTCAAACTGCCTCCAGGATACTATGTTGCCTGGTCCGGGCAATGGGAGAATCAGGTCCGCGCCAAGGCCCGCCTGCAGGTGCTGATCCCGCTGGGGATGGTAATCATCTTCATCCTGCTCTACTTCACCTTCCATTCGGCCCTGGAGGCCAGCATGGTGATGCTTTCGGTGCCTTTTGCGCTGGTGGGAGGGGTCTATCTGGTGTCAGCCTTGGGGTACAACCTGTCGGTGGCGGTTTGGGTCGGATTCATCGCCCTGTACGGCATCGCCGTGGAAACCGGGGTGGTGATGGTGATCTATCTGCATGAGGCGCTGGATAAAAAACTGAAGGACGGTCCCTGCACGGAGCAGGATATCTACGATGCCACTTTCGAGGGGGCCGTGCTGCGCTTGCGGCCCAAGTTGATGACCGTGGCCGTGGCTCTATTGGGGCTGGTGCCGATCATGTGGTCCAGCGGCACCGGCGCCGATGTTATGAAACCGATTGCCGCGCCGATGATCGGCGGCATGATCTCATCGGCGGTGCATGTACTTATAATGACGCCGGTGATTTTTGTGCTGATGAAGAAACGGGAACTGCGTAAGGGAACCCTTAAATACAGTGGCATGCAACATTAGATATTTACACAACCAGCAGGCGTGAATCAAAATAAACATACAAAGGAGAAATACAATGAGAAAACAGGTGATGATTCTGGCGGCAGCAGTTATGGCCTTTTCGGCTCCGGCGGTTTCCTATAGTGCGATGGAGCATGGCGATCACTCCAGGCATGCGAGTGGTCCGGCCTACGAGGAAGTTGTGGATGGAGTCAAAATCAGCTTTACCGTGCAGACGATGAAAGATGCCATGAAGGAAATGGGAATGGAAATGCCCAAGGGGGTCAAAGAGACTCACCATATTTCCGTGAGCATCAAGGATATCAAGAGCGGTAAGGCATTAACCGAGGGCGAGATCAAGCTGAAAATTCAGAGCCCGGATAAAAAAGACCAGACCAAGGACCTGATGGGTATGCATGGTCACTTTGGCGGTGATTTCCAGATGTCTGTAAAAGGGAAATACGGCGTAATGAGCAAATTCAAGCTTAAAGACGGGAAGATCCGACAGGCTAAATTCTGGTACACGGTCAAGTAGTGCATGTTCGCAAAAATAAAAAAATAAAGTTGTATTTTTTTTGTTGACACTGCGGTTGTGTTAAGAGTATAAGACTGATTCCCATCGTGGAGCAGTAAACATCGCGCAACAGACATGAATGGAGATGCCGGTCTGATTCCGGCCCTACACCTATTCCATTCCCCTCGCAGTTGGATTTAAATCGTGCGCGATGCTGAATAAAGCAGTACTTCTAATCACAAACAAACATTTGTAAAAAAGATTTATCTATATTGTAGTGACGCGCTGCCAACTTATTTATATTCGGTTGGATAAAAAGGTTGACACGGCGTTGTTTTATTTGCTAGCTTCGGAATTCGCTTCTTTGGAGGAGCGTTTTTGATAACTATTTTGTCGGGAGAATTTGACGACTATGCCAACTATTAACCAGCTGATTCGTGCGGGCAGAGAAAGTAAGAACGAGAAATCAACAGCGCCTGCGTTGAAGTGTTGTCCGCAAAAACGCGGCGTTTGCACGAGGGTTTATACGACTACACCTAAAAAACCTAACTCGGCTCTACGTAAGGTCGCCAGGGTACGGCTCACAAACGGTATCGAGGTTACTTCCTATATTCCCGGCGTTGGCCATAACCTTCAGGAACACTCGGTTGTGCTGATTCGTGGCGGCAGGGTTAAGGACCTTCCGGGTGTGCGTTATCACATCGTTCGCGGCACGCTTGACTCGGTCGGCGTCAAGGGTCGTTTGAAAAGTCGTTCCAAGTATGGCGCGAAGCGTCCGAAATAATATTCACCTGATTCGTTGAGGGGAAAGATATGCCAAGAAGAAGAGAAGTTCCTAAAAGAATAATTCTGTCCGATCCAAAATTCAACGACAAGGTTGTTGCCAAGCTCATCAATACATTGATGCTGGATGGCAAAAAAAGTGTTGCTGAGTCGATTCTGTACGGCGCACTCGAGCTGGTCGCACAGCGTTCCAATGACGAGGCGGTAAAGGTGCTTAAGAAGAGTCTTGATAATATTAAGCCGATGCTTGAAGTCAAGTCGCGTCGTGTTGGCGGTTCTACCTATCAGGTTCCGATTGAGGTTCGTCCGGAGCGTCGCATGTCGCTTGCAATGCGTTGGCTGATCAAGTATTCAACCGCTCGTAGTGAAAAGACGATGACTGACAAACTTGCTGGCGAGATCATGGATGCATTCAATAACCGTGGTTCGGCTGTCAAGAAGCGTGAAGATGTGCATAAGATGGCTGAAGCCAACCGTGCTTTTGCCCATTATCGCTGGTAGTAGTTTAAAAGTTTCTGGAGGATTCGGTGCCCCGTTTATCACCACTTGAAAAATATAGAAATATCGGCATCATGGCTCACATTGATGCAGGTAAAACAACGACTACAGAGCGTATCCTTTATTATACAGGTGTTTCTCACAAGATCGGCGAAGTTCATGAAGGCACTGCCACCATGGACTGGATGGAGCAGGAGCAGGAACGTGGGATCACCATTACCTCGGCTGCAACAACATGTAGCTGGAGAGATTACAATATCAATATTATTGATACTCCCGGTCATGTTGACTTCACTATTGAAGTTGAGCGCTCGCTCAGGGTTCTTGACGCGGCTGTAGCTGTATTCTGTTCGGTTGGTGGAGTTGAGCCCCAGTCTGAAACCGTCTGGCGTCAAGCTGATAAATACGGAGTTCCGCGGCTGGCTTTTATAAATAAAATGGACCGTGTAGGAGCTGATTTTTTCCGTGGCGTACAGATGATCAAGGATCGTCTCAAGGCTAATCCGCTTCCAATTCAGATACCAGTGGGTAAGGAAGAAAATTTCAAGGGTGTTGTCGATCTTGTTCGGATGAAGGCCGTTATTTGGAATGACGAGTCTCTCGGAGCCGAATACAGTGAAATAGAGATTCCGGCTGAGCTTATTGATGAGGCCAATGAATATCGCGAAAAGATGATCGAAGAAATCTCCAGCCATGACGATGCACTCATGGAAAAGTATCTTAGTGGAGAAGTTCTGACAGAAGCTGAAATCATGTCCGCGATCCGGACCGGCACAATTGCCATTAAGTTCTGTCCGGTTATCTGTGGTTCGTCATTTAAAAACAAGGGTGTTCAGAATCTGCTTGACGCAGTTGTTGATTATATGCCGTCTCCACTCGATATACCTGCAATAAAGGGTATAGATATTGACAACGGTGAAGAGATAGAACGCCTGGCATCTGACGCCGAGCCTTTCGCAGCCCTCGGGTTCAAGATTATGACAGACCCTTTTGTTGGTCAGCTCACCTTTTTCCGGGTCTATTCCGGGGTCGTTGCAGCTGGTTCATATGTGTACAACTCCACCAAGGGCAAGAAAGAGCGTATTGGACGTATTCTTAAGATGCATGCCAATAAGCGCGAAGAAGTTAAGGAAGTGTATGCCGGTGATATAGCTGCCGCTGTTGGTTTGAAGTATACGACGACTGGTGACACACTGTGTGATGAAGACAAGCAGGTTATACTCGAGTCGATTGAGTTTCCTGAGCCGGTAATTTCGATTGCAATTGAGCCCAAGACAAAAGCTGAGCAGGAAAAACTCGGTTTCGGTCTTCAAAAACTGGCCAGCGAAGATCCTTCATTCCGTGTAAAAACTGATGAAGAAACTGGCCAAACAATTATTTCCGGCATGGGCGAGCTGCACCTGGAGATTATTGTAGATCGACTCAAACGTGAATTTAAAGTCGAGGCCAATGTCGGCAAGCCACAGGTTGCCTACCGTGAAACTATTACCAAGAAGGTAAAAGTGGAAGGCAAGTTTGTTCGTCAGTCCGGTGGTCGTGGTCAGTATGGCCACGTATGGCTTGAGATCGAACCGCAGGAAGCTGGCAAGGGTTTTGAGTTTGTTGATGCAATCAAGGGCGGCGTAGTGCCGCGCGAATATATTCCGGCTGTTGGCAAGGGAGCTTTGGAAGCCACTGACAACGGTATAATGGCCGGATTCCCGGTTGTTGATATCAAGGTTACTTTGGTTGATGGTTCCTATCATGAGGTTGACTCCTCTGAGATGGCGTTCAAGATTGCCGGATCCATGGGCTTTAAAGAAGGTTGCGCAAAAGCAGGCCCGATCATTCTTGAACCGATCATGTCCGTCGAAGTTGTGGTTCCGGAAGAATACATGGGTGATGTAATCGGCGACCTCAACTCCAAGCGTGGTCGTATCATGGGTATGGACTCACGCGCCGGTGCACAGGTAATTTCGGCCATGGTTCCGCTGGCATCAATGTTCGGTTATTCGACGGATCTTCGTTCCGCTACACAGGGACGTGCAACATACGCAATGACATTTGACCATTATGAGCCGGTACCCAAGTCGGTATCGGAAGAGATAGTTGCAAAAGTTAAAGGTTGATTTAAACAAATTTATCCATCAGGAGGGCCTTTATCATGGCAAAGGCAAAATTCGAGCGTAACAAGACACACGTAAACATCGGGACTATCGGTCACGTTGACCACGGCAAGAC
>MGZK01000024.1:16022-61763 GCA_001802125.1 Geobacteraceae bacterium GWC2_55_20 | reverse complement strand
GGTGAGGTTACGGCAGATGGTCTTGTCATCTGGTAGGAGTATGTTCAGGCAATCGGTGGGAATAAATAATTGGTGACAGCCGGACGGCGTGGCAAGCGGAAATCACGGCAGAAATCTGGCAAAAACCTGGTTGGAGAGCAGCAGGCCCCGCCGAGTCAGACGCAGATTCCCGCGCTCCTGCTGCAACAGGCCGATCCGGATCAGTTCATCGATAGTGGAACCATAAATGTCATTCAGGCGGGAGCCGAACTCCTGTTCAAAACTTTTGCACGAAATACCTTCAACCATACGTAGCCCCAGAAACATGAATTCAGCCATCGCATCTTCCAATGTCAGGAGATGTTCATCGCGGCGCGGCAGGCGGCCTGAGACGAGCTCCCTACTGTATTCCTCCAGCGTATCGTGGTTACTGAAGCGAAATCCATACCCCTCCCGCAGAAAAGAATGCGCCGCCACCCCCAAACCCAGATAGCCGTCCCTGCGCCAGTAGCCGCTGTTGTGCCTGGAACGGTAGCCGGCCCTGGCGTAGTTGGCGATTTCGTAATGCTCGAAACCGGCCTCGACCAGCACAGTATCGGCGGTTTCGAACATTTCCGCCGAGCGGTCATCATCCGGGATTTCGGGGCTCTCCTCCGGATAGCGCAGCGCGAAGGGTGTTCCTTCTTCAACAGTCAGGCCGTAAACCGAGATATGCTCCGGCGACAGGGACAGCGCTTGGCGCAGCTCCTCCCGCCACCCGGAAAGGGTCTGACCCGGCAGCCCATGGATCAGGTCGATGCCAATATTGCCGAACCCGGCCAGGCGGGCATCACGGAAAGCATGACGGGCCTGGGCGGCATCATGCACGCGCCCCAGGCGGCGCAGCATATCGTCGTCAAAGCTCTGCACCCCCAGCGAAAGGCGGTTGACACCGGCCTCCCTGAAATTCCGCAGCCGTTCCCGGTCGATTGTGCCCGGGTTGGCCTCCAGCGTGATTTCAACCCCAGGCGACAACGAAAACAGCTCCGCAGCCAGGTCGATGATTCGTGACACCTGCAGCGGATGCAACAGGGACGGGGTGCCGCCACCGAAATATATCGAGTCCAGCGGCGCACCCTGTTCGTGGTCAGCGGCGGCCAGCCGCATCTCCTGCAAAAGCAGTTCGTGATAGCTTTCGATTTCGCCGGGCCGTGCCCTGGCGGAAACAAAGGCGCAGTAGCCGCACTTCTCAACACAGAAGGGTATGTGGATGTACAGCCGGTTAAACATGTGTCGATCCTGTATTTTTTAGTGCCGAGCTTAATGTTGTTATGATAGTATTAGAAACCGAAGCTGGTAAATTAAAAAAAGGGGATTCCATGAAAAAGAAACTCATATTGTCACTCACCTGTCTTGCAGCACTATCAGCATCCGCCGTACTGGCCATGCCGGACAAGGCGGCCAAGCCCGCGTCCGCGAACGCAGCCCAACCGGCTGAAGTGCTTTCCGGCAAGGTTGTCGAAACCATGAACAGCGGCGGCTACACATACGTCAACCTGCAGAAGAAAAACGGCGAAAAAGTCTGGGTCGCGGCCCCGGAAACCAGCGTCAAGGCCGGCTCTCAGGTCAGTTTCAAGGGCGGCATGGAAATGGTCAACTTTGAGAGCAAGAGCCTCAAGCGCAAGTTCGACAAGATAATCTTTGCCGATGGTCTGGCCTCCGGTGCCGCACCGGCTGCAAAGTCCGCGGTCCGGAATGACGCGGCTGGTTCTCCCGGCAGCAAGGGCGCCGCGGCCGAAAAAGACACCAAGATCTCGGTGCCCAAGGCCACCGGACCCAATGCAACGACGGTGCAGGGAGCTTTTGCCAAAAGCGCCAAACTGAACAAGAAAAAAGTGGTCATCCGCGGCAAGGTCGTCAAGGTATCGGCACGGATCATGGACAGGAACTGGGTTCATATCCAGGATGGAACCGGCTCACAGGCCAAGGGTAACCATAACCTGGTCTTCACATCCAAAGAGATGGTCAATGTCGGCGACATCGTCACTGCAAGCGGAATACTGGCCAAGGACAAGGATTTCGGCGGCGGTTACAAGTACTCCGCCATTGTCGAGAACGCCACCTTCAAGAAATAAGCGGCACACCCGGATCTTACGGGCCTCTCCTGAATATGGAGGGGCCTTTCCGTTTCTTGAAGTTGAAAGCCCGGCCGCATCCTGATACAGTGCGGCATGACCAATCCGGTACAGGAACACTATCAAAAGTATCCCTATCCACGCTATCCGCTGCTGGCGTCGGTGCCGCGCCGTGACACATACGCGCTCAACCTGAAAGCCCTCTGGACCCGTTTCAACCGGAACCTGCCGCGCGAAGACCCCCGCATCCTGATCGCGGGCTGCGGCACTTTCTCCCCCTACCCGTTTGCCGTGGCAAACCCCGGCACCGCCATTACCGCACTGGACATCTCGGAACGCAGCCTGAGCAGGGCCCGCCTGCACTGCCTGCTGCACGGGCGCAGAAATGTATCCTACATTTGCGGCGACATCCTGGACGGCAAGTCGATCCAGGGAGAGTTCGCGCTGATCGACTCCTACGGTGTTCTTCACCATCTGGACGACCCCGTCGCCGGATTGATGGCCCTGGAAAAGCACCTGATGCCGGGCGGCATCATCCGGATCATGCTCTACAGCCGTTACGCCCGCCGGGAAGAGGAATCGATCCGACGTGCGCTGCGGCTGCTGGATATCACAACTCCCGCCGCTGCCCGCAAACTGCTGGACAGAGCCCGCCCCGGCTCGCGTCTGGCCCGCTTCCTGAGCGTTGCCGATGAAACCGGCACCGATTGCGGCCTGGCGGATGCGCTGCTGCACCCCCGCGTCCGAACCTATCGCATCGACGAACTGCTGGAACTGGTGTCCCGGACCGGGCTGCGGCCGCTGCTTTTCGCGCATGCCGGCGCAAGGGAAGATGTTGCCGGGGAAATCGAGCGCCTGCGGCAGCTGGAAAAGGAACGCCGCTCACCGGGCAATTTCGTACTCTACTTGGGGATTGCGTCCGGCAACACACACAAAACGGGCCTGGACAGCCTGATTGTGCTGAACCCCTGCCTGAAGAGTGCGATCAGAGGCTTCACACCAGGCACTATCAGGATTCCGGCCCGCATCGGACTGGAGAATCCGCCGCTAGGCCGCCAGGAACGCGGCTTTCTGGGCAGGTTTGCGGAACCGGTTTACCGCAGTACCCTGGACAGGGAGTCGGCTGAAGAGGTGGAGAAATACAAAAAGTTGCTGTTTCTGCTGGAATACTATCCCTGATCCGGAAGCGGAATTATTTTCCGCTCAGTCCGGCCAGGTTGAAATTGAACGTATAGGAATAATTGCCGGGTCGCTGGTGGATTGCAGATGTGACACTCCAGCATTTGTGGCGGTACTCGACCGAATAGACCGATTCCAGGAAATCGCTCCGGTCAAATGAATACCGGGCCAGGTATGACAGGTAGAAAGGCTTCAGGTACCTGGTCGCCAGACGTCCCTCCAGGTATTCGACCTGGTCGCGGGCCATCTGGTAACCGGCGCCGATCGAATTGCCCTGCCGGTCATCCACGTCCAGACCCACCGCGGCGGCCGTCAGGCGGTTGTCACGGAAATTATAGCGGCTGTCAAAGGTCAAGCGCATGTTCCTGTTCAGCCAGGTATCGCTCTCCAGGACCAGGTCGCTCCAGTAGTGCTGGTTATCCGCCAACGTCAACAGATCCCGTCTCTGGCCTTCGATATTGTAGTCGAGCATCAGCCTGATCCTCGAAATTTCCCGGTATTCGCTGGTCTCGCCGTAGGCAAACTTGCCGGTGATCACGTTTGTGACGGAAAAGCCGAGCGTATTCTTCCAGAGCAGGCGATCCGCATAATCATAGAAGGGAAGGCGCTGTTGGGAGCGTTCCGGAATATAACCGTAGCTGATCTCCGGAACGATCTCGTGCCTGACCTTCTTGAGGTTGGTGGACTGAACATCGAAGCCGCGGGACAGTGAAGTCGAAAACCGCACGCCCACCTCCGGCACCAGATCGCCGTCGCTGCTATTGACGCCGCTCCCTTCTGACCGTCTGTCGGTGGTGTAGCCCCTGATATGCGCCCCGGCAAATGCCGAAGCCTGGAGATAGCCGTTCAGTGACGTCAGATATGTAACCCTGGGAAACAGCTGCAGACGCTGCCCGCTGGGTGCGGCTTCGCGGTACAGGTTGGCAATGCCGGCATCGATGTCGAAATAGATCGGCGTCTTGAAAATCGACTGGCGCACACCGGCCAGTTCCACCGCCGGCAGGGTTTGCACCGTGGCCCGGTTATCGGCTGCATACAGATCTTCGCTGTAATGGAGATAGGATGTCAGCGCATAGTGCTGCCAGGCCTTCAACGCGTTTATGGTGGTGTCGGTGGACTGGCGGTTATAATCTCCGCTTTTCTCGCCGAAATCCCCCAGGAAACTCCGGTCCCCGGTAAGGTTGACATCCATTCTCAGGTTTGCATCCGAAGAAAAGATCTCCTTGTGGCTCTGCCCGATCTGCCAGCGCCAGCGTTCCTTGAGAGCATCGTAAATCTGATAGCCGCCCAGATGCCCCTCACTGCCCCTGGCACGGATATAGCGATAGTCAAGCCCGGTCCCCACGCCCCTTTTGGAGAGCAGATCCAAATCGAACAGCAGATCCTGGCTGGGAGAGATGACCCAGTAGGCGGGTATGTCGAGCTGCGCTCCGCGGGTATTGGAGTAGCCCATCTTTGGGAAGAGCAGACCGGATTTCTTTTCACGGACCACCGGAAACGCGATCCAGGGCAGGTACATCACCGGAACATCCTTGATATAGAAGAAGATGTTACGGCCGGTGGCGTAACCCAGCACATTCACCTTGAGTTTGTCCGCTCCGAATTTCCAGCTCGGATCAGGCAGATCGCAGGTGGTAAGTTCGGTGGAGCTGACCTGGAATTCGCTTTCGTTCTCGCGGATGATTTTTTCACCGGTGAAGGAGAGGTTTGATTCCGGTATCGTCAGGGTGGCCTGGTCCATCTCGGCCCGGCCGCTCTCCAGGTTGAGCGACAGCGACTGCCCCTTGAGGACGTCATTTCCCTTTGAAACTGTAATGTTGCCGACAGCCAGCAGAATATGGGAATTGCTGTCGTAGGTTGCCTGGTCTGCAACCAGGTTCAGCCCCTGCCAGGTAACCACCACATTGCCCTTGGCGGTAAAGAGCCCGTCAGCCTGGCCATGATCCATGGAATCGGCCTTGATATGGATATTTTCGTCAGGGAATGGTGATTCTTCGGCCCCATGCGCAACCGGTGCGCAGGGGACATGAGCCAGTATCAGCAGCAGTAGTATGGATATTATTTTCATGTCGGAAATCAGCCTCGGATACCGGTGTAGTCTACATTTTCAAGCCAGGCCTTGGCCTCACCCACGACAAAGAGCGAGCCGCACACCAGTATCAGGTCTCCGGCCACAGCCTCGCTTCTTGCGGCAAGGATGCCGTCGGTGACCGCGCCGCAAGGGCGCGATACCAGACCCATCTCCGTAAATAGTCGGGAAAGCTCCGCATCATTCATCGCCCGCTCCACCTTGGGGGTCACGGTATAAACCCGGTCAACCAGAGTTGTCAGTGGAGCAAAGATCCGTTGGACATCCTTGTCTGCGCAAACTCCGCTGACAAGCAGTATGCGCTGGCGCGGATAGTCTGAAAGAGCCTCGGCCAAGGCCAGTGAGCCGGCCGGGTTATGGGCGCCGTCAAGCAGCAGCGGCGGATTGCCCGGTATCAGCTCCATCCTGCCCGGCCAATGCGCTCCGGCAATGCCCTGCTCGATAGCCGGGGTGGAAATCGTTGTTCCGGCAGCATCCAGCAGTTCGGCGGCGGCCATTGCCAGCGCGGCGTTCCCGCCCTGGTAGCGTCCCGGTATACCGGGCACAAGCCCCATCAGTTTGCTGTGGATGCCGGTGTAATCAAGGCGGCCGGCCGGGTTCCAGGACGCCGAGAAGTCTTCACCGTAGACCCGCAGATCATTTCCGCCATGGAAACATTGACCCTGAACCGCGGAGAGCACTGAGGCTTCCTGCCCGGCACAGACCACTGGTGTTCCTGCTTCAATGATGCCGGCTTTTTCCGTCGCGATCTCCGCCAGGGTCGCCCCCAGGTACTCGGAGTGATCCAGGGCGATCGGGGTGATGATGGTCAGCTCTCCGGCAATGGCGGCGGTGGCGTCGGAGCGCCCTCCCATGCCTGCCTCGATTATCGCCAGTTCGACTTTTTCCTTGCTGAATATGAAGGCGGCCAGAGCCGTGGTGATTTCAAAAAAGGTTGCTTCTTCCGGCGCGGCCTCCAGAACGGTTTCCAGGCAGTCACACAGTCTGCCGGCCGGATATTCGGCGCCGTTTATTCTGAAACGTTCGCTGAATCGAACCAGGTGGGGAGAACTGAACTGGGCGGTACGGTATCCGGCCCGGGTCAGTATCGAAGAGAGAAAAGCAGATGTGGAGCCCTTGCCGTTTGTACCGACAACGTGAATGCTACGGAAATCATTCTCCGGGTTCCCAAGACGTGCCAAAAGGACGCGTACCCTGTCGACGCCCGGTTTGATACCGAAGCGCCGACGGGAATACAGTTTCTCCAGCACATCCGCCAGGGACATCTCAGGCGGCGGGACGATGTAGCATTTTCAGGATGGAAGCCAGCTTCTGTCGCATCTCGGTACGAGGAATGATTGCATCGACCATGCCGTGGTCCACCAGGTACTCCGCCCGCTGAAAACCTTCCGGGAGCTTCTGGCGGATGGTCTGCTCGATGACCCGCGGTCCGGCGAAACCGATCAGCGCCTTGGGCTCGGCGATATTGATATCTCCCAGCATCGCGAAGCTGGCGGTTACACCGCCGGTGGTGGGATCGGTCAGCAGTGAAATGAAAGGAATTCCGGCCTGCTTGAGTTTTGCCAGCGCGGCGGATGTTTTAGCCATCTGCATCAGGGAGAGAATACTCTCCTGCATGCGCGCCCCCCCCGAAGCCGAAATTATGATGACCGGCTGATTCTTCTGCAGGCCGCGCTCGATGGAACGGGTGATCTTTTCGCCGACCACGCTCCCCATGCTTCCACCCATGAACGAGAAGTCGAAACAGGAAACCTGTACCGCCATTTCCTCGATCGCCCCCTCCACACAGATGACCGCATCCTTCGAACCGCCCTTGGAAAGAGCGGCGTCGATTCGGTCCTGATAGCTTTTGGCGTCCTTGAACTCAAGGAAGTCAACCGATGTGATCTCGGCGTCAAACTCTTGCCAGCTTCCGCCGTCCAACAGCGCTTCAAGTCTTTTGCGGGCAGAGATACGGTAGTGATAGCCGCATTTGGGGCAGACCTGCAGGTTGGCCTCCACATCCTTGCTCAAAACTGTTTCCGAGCATCCCTGGCACTTGATCCACATTCCCTCGGGAACCTTGACTTTTTTGCCGTCGGATTTTTCTAACCCGGTTTTTTCTTTGGTGAACCAGCTCATGGTCGGCCTCGCGTCTTTCACAATCCTAAATAATTTAACTATCGGTAAAAAAGCTAGGTAACAGAATTACCCGGTGGTGTCAAGCCTGTTCAACCTTCAGCAAATGGCCTGTTTCAGCGACTGGACCAGCTGTCCAAGTTCCTGTTCCAGCTGCGGTCCGGACTGTTTTTCAAACAACCTGACGATTGCGCTTCCAACCACGACCCCGTCAGCCAAACCGGACACCTCGGCAGCCTGTTCCGGCGTGGAGATACCAAAACCGGCCATGACAGGCAGCTTGACCTTTTCCATTATGTTAGCCAGCTCGGTTTTCAATGAATCCGAAACCGCCTGCCGGGCACCGGTAACACCGGTCACGGTAACATAATAGACAAAACCCCGGCCGATTTTATTCACCAGCTTTATCCTGGAAGAATCGGAGGTCGGGGTAAGCAGGAAGATGACGTCTATGCCGTATTGCTGAGCGTACGGCAGCAACTCACCCGATTCCTCGGGGGGCAGGTCCACCAGCAGGACACCATCCACGCCGGCATCGGCGGCATCGCGGCAGAACCGCTCGTAACCATAGGCGTAGACCGGGTTCAGATACCCCATCAGAATGATCGGTATCCGGGAACTGACCCGGACTTTTTTTACGGTTGCCAGAATTCCCGTCAGCGTTGTCCCGGATGCCAAGGCCCGCTCCGATGAAAGCTGGATGGTGGGACCATCCGCCATCGGGTCCGAGAAGGGAACACCCAACTCGATCACATCGGCCCCGGCTGCTTCAAGGGCATGGATTATCCGCTCCGTGCCGGAAAGATCCGGGTCACCGGCGGTGATGAATGTGACCAGCGCCTTCTGGTCACGCTCTTTCAGCTCTGATAATCGTTTTTCAAGCCTGCTCATAATGTATTTGAAACCGGATCATATTTTGAAACCGGTCATCTCCTTCTCCAGAAGGTCAATCTGACGTGACAGACCGGTAACCGAGGCATCCATGACCTTGGCGGCATGGCTGTTGGCATTGGTGGATATCTGGATATTGTTGACCGATTCGGAAATCTTGACGCTGCTCTCCACCTGCAACCGGCAGGCGTCACGGATATGTCCGACCAGCGAGGTGACGTTCTCGGTCGAGCGGGCGATCAGGCTGCTGGCACGGCTCTGTTCGCGGGTGGAAGTGCGCACATGGGTGGTAAGGTCCTTCATGCGCTCTACCGCCGAAGTGATCAGGTCGGTGCCCTGGGTATGCTCCCGGGCCGAGTTGGCGATGTGTCCGACCATCTCCTCGACGCTCTCCATCGCCTCTTTGATGCAGTGACTGCCCCGGGCCTGTTCGACGGTGGCCCTGGCGATCTCGCTTACCTGGATACTGGCCCGTTTGACACCGGTCACGATCTTCTCCAGGGCGGCCCCCGAATGCTGCGAAAGCTTTTCACCCTCGGCAATGCTGTTTTCCGCCTGACTGATGGCGTCAACGGCACGGCGGGTATCCTCCTGGACACCCTTGATCACCGCGGCTATCTCTCGGGTGGAGCTGCTGGTGCGTTCGGCCAGCTCCCGGATTTCATCGGCAACCACGGCAAAGCCCTTGCCGTGTTCCCCGGCCTGGGCGGCAATAATTGCTGCATTCAGCGCCAGAAGATTGGTCTGTTCCGCCACTTCATCGATCACCGA
Source organism: Geobacteraceae bacterium GWC2_55_20 (assembly GCA_001802125.1). Classification (GTDB taxonomy): domain Bacteria; phylum Desulfobacterota; class Desulfuromonadia; order Geobacterales; family Pseudopelobacteraceae; genus JACRCG01. The sequence continues at coordinate 52,622 of MGZK01000024.1, read as the reverse complement.
AAGAATCGCCCCTATGTCATTGGCCCTCAGCGACAGGTTTTCAATCACCTCGGCGGTTATCTTCGATGAGCTGCGGATCGCCTGCATACCGGCAATTGCTTCCTCTACCGCTTTCTTGCCGGTCTCGGCGTCACTTCTCACCGATTCGGAGATGGCCGAGGTGTCCATCGCATTCTTTTCAACCTGCTTGATCGTGGCATCCATCTCGGCGATGGAAGAAGCGGTGGTGCTGGAGGCATCCAGCAGATTGACGATGCTGGCCCCGATTTCCCTGATCGATGAAGCCATTTCGGTGATTGACGAACTGACCTCTTCGACCGCCCCGCCCAGTTTTTCAGCGCTGATGGCCACTTCCTCGATACTGGCGGCCATCTCCAGCGAAGAAGACGCGGTCTCGCCGGCCGATGTGGCCAACTGATCCACCCCTTCGGAAACCTCACGGACGGAATCCTTGATCTGCGTAACCGCCTGGGAAGTCTCCTTGACTGACTTTTCCTGTAGTTGCGCTGAACTTACCACCTGGTGGGCCGCCTTTTCGATGTTGTTGTCAATCGAGGTAAGCACCTCCGCCGCAGTATTGACACGAGACACCATGCTGTTCAGGTTCTCGGCCATGGTGTTCATCGCAACCGCCAGCGCGGCGGTCTCTCCCCCCCCGGAAACCTCAAGACGAAGGTTGAGGCGGCCGTCGGCCACGGTGCGGGCAAAATCGACACAGGCATTGAGCGGTCCGGTAATGGACCTTGTAACAAGGTAGGAAAACAGTGTGATCACGCCAATCGTAAACAGTGCCACTACGGTGTTGATTATTATCTTGTTGAGGACCGCAGCGGACACCGCTTCCTCGGTAGCCATGACATCGCGGCGGATGGTTTCAACCATGGTTGCGACAGTTGTACTGAATACGTTGAAACGCTCGGCCTGCACCCCGGACATCAGGTTGCTGGCGGTGAATATCTCTCCGCGGCTGACCGCTGGCAAGACCTCATCCAGCAGCGTCTTCCTGTATTCCTTCCAGATGTTGCTGGCCTTGTTGATCACATCGCGCCGGGCCGGAACCTCGGCCAGCTTCAGACCGGCTTCAAACTTCTTGTCGATCTCGGCGGTCCTGCTCTTTATATCCGCAGCGTACTTGTCGGCGGCAACCTTGTCGGCTTCGAGCATGAACTTCTGCAAATCGTAGCTGATCTGATAAAGGTCCGATTTAAGCAGCGCTATGTTTTCAAGCGCATCCTTATTATCGATGATGGTCTTGTAGGCAGCGCTGCCGACCCGCACCTGGTTCATCAGCATCAGGCTGATCACCGTAACCAGCAGGATGCCGACAAAAGCCGAAGCGGAAAGAAGCACCATTTTGGTGCGTAATGTAAGGCCGTTCGTGCCGTCGGAAGACATTTCCCTCTTCACATAGCCTCCCTATCTGAATACGTGGATAATCACAAAAAAAGCCGCCCGACTATATCAGAGCGGCCGCTTTCTTATCAAGCAAAATCACCCCGGCTGAGGGTTCAGCGCATCCCCTTCGGCGACGGCATCAGACAGGAAAAAAGACAACTGCTGAATTCCCTCAACGTATCCTCGTAGAGATATCGGCCAGGGCAAGCTTGTCACCCTGTTTTTCGAATTCAGCCAGCATTTCACGCCGTATAAGGCGTATTTTCCTGATGTAGGCGTTGGCCTGAGGCCCCTGTCCGCAGTAGTATTTTTTGGCTCGTTCAAGATCGCCCTGCGCCATTCCCAGCTTCGTATAAAGCTCAAGCACGGCTGCTTCGGCGCATTTTGAATCATCCTTCATATCCTTGGGCTGATATCCATGGCTTTTGGCCCGGTAGGGCATCAGCTGCCAGACCCCGATAGCGCCCATCGGAGATACCGCCTGCGCGGAGAGCCTATGCCCGCCGGTTTCCGCCAGTGCGATTTCGGCCAGATCAAACGGCATGAAAACCGTGCCGACGGTCTTGTCGTAACATATACCGGCCAGATAGCGGGCACGCTCCGGAGTGGTCTTACGTGCAAAAGCCAGTTCTATGATCAATTGTTGTTTTTTTCTCTGGATAGTGGAGATGCTTTTGGTGTCAAGCAGAGAGGTTTCGGTGGCCATTGATGTGGTCGTTTGAATTTCATTCTTTATGAATGGCGCATTTTCACATGCCGCTAAAAAAACCAGGCATGACAGATAGATAATTAAATTTCTCATAATAAAAGAGTTGGGAGTTGTATCGGCTTTGCCGGAGCGGCGTCGTTGCCCGGTTGTACTGACGGGCGTATCTCCGGCGTGGTGCTCCTTTCATTATAAATTTATCCGTAAAACGCCAAAATCCCGGTTTTCCGGGACGTTGGCGTTTCCATTCAGATGCGGCGACCATACTTGAGCAATCTGAACATGTCAAGCATATTGAACACTATTAATATAAAATCAATAGGTTACCTGCAATTTAGTATGCTTCATGATTTCCAAGCACGTCCTCGTTGCTGACCCGGCCACGGAATATCCGGTAGACCCAGATCTTGTAGCAGATTACGATCGGCACAAAGACCACCGCCACGCCGGCCATCAGCTTGAGGGTATACAGACTGGACGATGAGTTGTATATTGTCAGGTTTGAGAGCGGATCCAGGCTGGACGGAATCAGGTTTGGAAAGAGCCCGGCCACGCCGGTGAAGCAGACGAATGTGATCGTCAGGCAGGAGAACAGGAAAGCCATGTGCAGGCGTCCCTTTGACGTAAACACCTTGACCAGCAGCAGCGACACCACGGCAACCAGCGGCAGGAAAATCAGCACGGGAGTTGAAATGTAATTCGAGTACAGCTTAGTCGCGGGATAGCTGTATCCGAGAAACGCCACCGCGACAACCAGCAACGGCAACCAGAGCCTGGCGGCCATCTGACCGGCCCTGTCCGAGAGTTCGCCGGTGGTCTTGATTGCGGCATAGAGGGAGCCGTGGACGGCAAACAGCATCACGAACAGAACACCGGTAAGAAGTCCGTATGGATTGAGCAGCGTCAGTAGCGATCCGTCATAGGCAAAGTTTGCGGTGGCAAAGTCGTTGCGCATGGGGATACCCTTGAAGATATTGCCGAAGGCGACGCCGAACAGCAGGGCCGGTAAAAAGCTGGAAACGGTCAGCGCCATATCCCAGCCTGATTTCCATCCGGCACTGTCCATCTTGCCGCGGAATTCAAAGGCCACGCCACGCACTATCAGGGAAAACAAGAGCAGCAGCAGAGCCGTGTAAAGATTGCTGAACATCAGCGCGTAGGTGGTCGGGAAGGCGGCAAAGGTCACCCCCCCGGCCGTTACCAGCCAGACCTCATTGCCGTCCCAGACCGGCCCCACGGTGTTGATCAGCACCCGACGCTCGGTATCGTTTTTGGCGAGGAAACCGGACATGAAGCCGGTTCCCAGCACAAAGCCGTCAAGCATGAAATAAACTCCCCACAGAACACCCCACACCGCAAACCAGATTATCTGAAAAACATTGGCTTCCATGGTTTAACCCCTCCCCTGAACATTGATGATCCCGGAAAGATCATTGTCCGGTCCTTTTCTGGCATATTTGCCAAGCAGATAGATATCTATCACCCCCAGGGCGCCGTAGAGGATGGTAAAGCCGGCCAGCGAAATCGCGACCTGCAACGTGGAGACGCTTTTCGAGACGGCGGCGGCGGTCTTGAGCACGCCATAGACAATCCAGGGCTGGCGTCCCACCTCGGCCACCAGCCATCCCAGCTGGTTGGCGATGTATGGGAGCGGGAGCGAGAACAGCAGCACGGTCAGGAACATGCGATTATCCTCAAGGTTCTTCCTGAACGACAGCAATACCGCCAGCGCGCTGGCCAGGATGAAATATGTTCCCAGCCCGACCATCAGGCGGAAGCTGAGGAATACCGGCAGCACCGGCGGACGTTCGTCCTTGGGAAAATCCTTGAGTCCCTTGACTTCCGCCGTGGAATCATGGAATGCGAGCATGCTGACCATGTTGGGAACGCACAGACGCTCGATCGCGTTACACTCGCGCTTCTCGTCCGGCAACAGAATCAGGTTCATTCCGGCGTTCTTCTGGGTTTCCCAGATCGACTCCATGGCCGCAAACTTGGCCGGCTGCACCTTGGCGATTTCAACCGCATGCATATCTCCGATTCCGGCCACGAGAATCGCGGAAACCAGGCCGAAGAGCGCGGCCTGCCTGAAAGAACGTTTGAAAAAATCAACTTCGTTCTTACGCAGCAGATGCCAGGCGGCTATGCCCATCACGAAAAAGGCCGCCACGGTATAACCGGATACTATCTGGTGGCCGAACTTGATCAGGCCGTAGGGATTGGTAATCAGCGCGGTAAAATCGACCATCTCGGCGCGGTTGTTGCGGATCACGTAGCCGACCGGATTCTGCATCCAACCATTGGCCAGCAATATCCATAGAGCGGAAAGATTGGTTGCGATCGCCACCAGCCAGATCGACAACAGATGCACCTTCTTTGAGACCTTGTCCCAACCGAAAATCCATAATCCAATGAATACCGATTCCATGAAAAAAGCCACCGTGGCCTCGATCGCCAACGGGGCCCCGAAGATATCGCCGACATAACGCGAATACTCGGCCCAGTTCATACCGAACTGGAACTCCATCGTTATTCCGGTGACTACCCCCAGCGCAAAGTTGATCAGGAACAGCTTGCCCCAGAACTTGGTCATCCGCAGCCACATTTCGTCACCGGTGGCAACGTAGCGCGTCTCCATCCAGGCAATCATGATCGAGAGTCCCAATGTCAGCGGCACAAAAATAAAATGAAACATTCCTGTAACCGCGAACTGCAACCTGCTGAGCATCAATGCATCCATACTACCTCCTGTAAATTTATAACCTTAATTCCGTAACCGCTATCAAGTGGCATCAAACAATCTTTTGACAGTATAAACCGTAATTTAACAAGCGCAAGCAACAGGGTAATTAAGACTTTTTTTGTCCTATTACAGGACAAAATTTTTTTGGGGGGTCAGCCCCCCCTCACCGCATCGTGGGGATTATACCTCTGAAAGTTCTTTCAAGGTGACCCCCGCAAGAACATCGCGAACCTGTCCCTGGACCCTTTTCCAGACCGGATGCACCTTGCATGTAACGTCGCGCACGCATTCTCCGGCGCCGACAACGCAGCGGTTGGGAACGATCGGCCCTTCTACCGCTTCAACAACCTCAAGCAGCGTAATCTTCTCCGGGACGCGCCCCAGCAGGAATCCTCCGCCTGTTCCGCGATAGGACTTGACCAGGCCGATCTTGCTGAACTGCTGGAATATCTTGGCAAGAAACGTTGCGGGCACGTCCACCGCCGCGGCAATGTCACTCAGCAGACAGACCCGATCAGGCGGCTGCGCCGCCAGGTAGACTATTCCACGAATTGCATATTCCCCTTTACGGGTGAGCTCCATCATTGAGAAAACCCCTAACAAGACATTTTTTATCCTTTTAGGGGTTTTCAGGAGGTTTGTCAACCTAATTTTGTAGATTGCTGTGCAAGTCCGCTCTCAGCGGCCGAGCATGATGCCCAGATCCTCGGCCGCAGCAACGATCTCGCCTTGGGGGTCAACCAGCTTCAGATCGCGTATGGCATCCTCCATCGGCACCGATGTGATGCTGCGCCCCTTCAAGCAGGCCATCCGCCCGAATTCGCCATCGGCGATCATCTGCACCGCCCTGGTGCCGAAACGGCTTCCCAGGGCACGGTCGAAGGTGGTTGGTGAACCGCCACGCTGCAGGTGTCCCAGGACGGTCACCCGCACATCCATGTCCAGGCACTGTTCAATTTTTTTCGCGACGAATTGTCCAATGCCGCCCAAACGCTCGATAGCCTGTTTTTCACTGGCGGACTGGAGCACGACCCGGTCGCCCCCCATCGGAAAAGCGCCCTCGGCCGCCACGATGATGCTGAAACGGCTGCCACGTGCCGAACGCTCCTTGATTGCACTGCAGATTCGAGCGATATCGAACGGGATCTCCGGGATCAGAATCACATCCGCGCCGCCGGCAATACCCGATTCAAGGGCGATCCAACCGGCGTAGCGCCCCATCACCTCCAGGATCATCACCCGGTGGTGGCTCTCGGCGGTTGTGTGCAGCTTGTCCAAAGCGTCGGTGGCGGTCTCCAGCGCGGTGTTATAACCAAAGGTGAAATCGGTCTCGCGCAGGTCATTGTCGATGGTCTTGGGCACTCCGACCACCGGCACCCCTTTCTGCCAGAGTCCCAAAGCGATCTTGACCGAACCCTCGCCCCCCACGGCAACCAGCGCATCAATCCCCAGCTGGCGGATGTTGTCCACCACACGGTCGGAATAATCTACCCGTATGATCCTGCCATCCTGCTCCAGCGGATACTCGAAGGGGTTACCGCGATTGGTCGTTCCCAGGATGGTGCCGCCGCGAGGCAGGATTCCCCTCACACTGTCAAGGGTCAGCGGCCGGCACTTTTCCGGATTCAGCAGCCCGTCAAAACCGTCCTCGATGCCGATCACGTTCCAGCCGTGGCGGATGATGGCGCTCTTCACCACTCCGCGGATAACCGCGTTCAGCCCGGGGCAATCGCCGCCTCCGGTCAAAATGCCGATAGTCGAGACAGCCATGATGGACCTCCTGTAATGATAGTTGCTGCAAGCTAGGTTGCCGGAAGCTGGTCTTCGATTTTGACTTTTTTCTTGCCGAAGATCAGGGCGACCCAGATACTGATCTCGTACATCAGGTAGAGCGGAACCATGATCACGAACATCGTGATCAGGTCGGCATGGAAAGCGGCAATAATCGAGCTGGCCAGCAACGCGTATTTACGTTTCGGCGCCAGGAACTCGTAGCTGACGATTCCGAAACGCGACAGGAGCAGCGTCAGCACCGGCAGTTCGAAGATCAGGCCGAAAACCAGTATCAGCCGCAGGCAGAAATTGATATAGGCGCTGATGTTGAACCAGCTCTGCAGTCCCTCCGCCTCGTATGACAGGGAAAAATTGATGATCACCGGCCAGATTATCACCAGGAAGAACATGGCGCCGACGCAGAAGGTAAGCGTGGCGGCGGTGACAAACGGCATCACCATCCGCCGTTCGCTACGGGTCAGGCCAGGAGCGATGAACAGCCAGAGCTGGTAGAACACTATCGGCAGCGCCAGGATGAATCCGGCCAGCATCGAGATCTTGCACTGGATGAAGAACGGTTCCAGCGGAGCGCTGTAGTTGAGTGGTCTCAGCTTCTGGGGCGCGTTGATTTCCTGTTCCAGCTTGTAGCGGGTGTACATCGAAGGGGCCAGTTCCTTGACCTTAAGGTAGACATCTTTTTTGATATCGGTCAGATAGGTCTTGCCGGTCAGCGGCTTTTCCACAAACCTCATCAGATCATTGGAGTAGTTCCAGGCCACCCCCATGCCGACTACGACTGCAACCACAATAATAATCAGCCGCTTGCGCAGCTCGACCAGATGCTCGATAAACGGCACTACCTTTTCTTCACTCATGCTTCTTTCCTGATCCTTGAACATGGATTTGATTGAACGTTCGCCGCCCATTTCCTATCACAGCGGCAGGTTGTCACGCAACCTGATTCGGCATGAACGGCCATTATCGCCGTTTCCGGCCCCCTGTCCGCCCCTTGCCGCCAGCACCGCCCCTGCCTGCGCCACGGGCGCGTTCAGCGCCCCCCTTATCCGGACGTGGCTGTATGCCGGATGGCCGTTTGCCCCGCAGCGGCACCCGCGGGTATTCTTCCGTTCCGGCCGACTGCGGTGCTGTTCCGCTTTGGGGTGAAGATGATACATGCGCCGCCAGTACGAACTCGATGCGGCGCGTGGCTGGAGATACGGAAGCCACCTTGACCCGCGCCGCATCGCCGATGCGGAATACACGCCGCGAATGCTGGCCGATCAGCGAGTGCTGCTTCTCGACAAAATTGTACAGGTCATCCGCCAGGGTCGAGACATGCACCAACCCCTCGACGAACAGTTCCTCCAGCTCCACAAAAAAACCGAAGCCGGTCACCCCCGAAATGTAACCGTCAAACTCTTCTCCCAGGTGCTGCTGCATATACTGTAGTTTTTTCATCTCGACCACGTCCCGTTCGGCCTCCATCGCCACCCGCTCCCGTTTGCTGGTATGCTCGGCAACCTCCCCCAGACGTTCGGTGGCAATGGCAAGCTGTTTTGTGGCGCGCTTCCCTTCGCTTCCGGCCAGAAGCGCAGCCTTCAATATGCGATGCACGACAAGGTCGGGATAACGTCGGATCGGCGAGGTAAAGTGGCAGTAGCAAGCCGAGGCCAGCCCGAAATGCCCCACGTTTTCGGCGGCGTAGCGGGCCTGTTTCATACAGCGCAGCAGCGCATAGTTGACCATGCGCTCTTCGGGACGGCCATCAGCCTGAGCCAGCAGGCGCTGCAGCTCCAGCGGGTTGACCCTGTCGTCCACCAGCGCAAACTCATAACCGAATCCGAAGACAAACTCCCGGAAGGTGTTCAGTTTGGCCGGGTCGGGATTCTCGTGGACACGGTACAGGAATGGAATGTCCCGCGAGGTGATGAAACTTGCCACCGCTTCATTGGCGGCCAGCATGAACTCCTCGATCAGCTGGTGGGCCAGGTTGCGTTCGGCGCGGATGATCCCCTCGGTCTGGCCGGTCAGGCCGATGATGATCTCAGGTTCGGGCAGGTCGAAGTCGATGCTGCCCCTTTTTTTGCGCATCTGCTGCAGGCTGAGGGCCAATGTTTTCATCCCGGCCAGCATGCCAGTCAGCGGCCTGTACTTGTCCGCAACCTCCCGGTCGTCATCGACAATGATCTTCTTGACTATGGTGTAGGTCAGGCGGGCCGAGCTCTTGATGACGCTGGGGTAAAAAGTCGAAGCCAGCATTGTGCCCAAGGAATCGAACAGCATCTCGGCCGTCATCGTCAGCCGGTCAACCTGCGGATTGAGCGAACAGATGCCGTTCGAGAGGCGCTCCGGCAGCATCGGTATGCAGCGGTCGGGAAAATAGACCGACGTGCCGCGCAGATAGGCCTCGCGATCCAGCGGGCTGTCTTTTTTTACATAGTGCGAAACATCGGCGATCGAGACCCACAAGCGGAAGTTGTCCCCCTCGCGGCGCAGGGAAACGGCATCGTCGAAATCGCGGGCTGTTTCGCCGTCAATCGTCACGGTCGGCATATCGCGCAGATCGGTCCTGCCCTTCAAATCATCCGCCGAGACGGTCTCGGCGATACCTTCGGCCTCGTCCAACACACCCTTTTCGAAGATATGCGGCAGATCGAAGCGACGGATCACCGACTGCACTTCAACCTCCGGGTCATCCGGCCAGCCCAGCACCTCCACGACCCGCCCTTCCGCGGGACGGCCGCCAATCGGGTAGCGGGTCAGCTCGGCCACCACCTGATGGCCGTCCTCGGCCGCCCCGCGCCCCTTGACCGGGATCTCCACCACCAGGTTGAGGCGCTGGTCCTCGGGAATGACGATCGCTCCGCGCCGGGTTTCCTCGTATCGGCCGACGACGCGGCTGGTGGCCCGCTCCAGAACCGACACGACCCGACCGTCCAGCTTGTTGCCACCCATCCGGCTCCGCTCCGAGGTTGTTTCCACCAGGTCGCCATGCAGAGCACCTTTCAGCTGTTTTGACGGGATGAAGACATCCTCGCCGCCCGACTCGGGGGTCACAAAACCATAGCCGTCACGGTGTACCGCTATGCGGCCGCGCACGGTCCTGACCGGTCCCGCCAGTGCATAGGCGTTCCCCTTCAGCCGGACAATCTCGCCGTCAGCGGCCATATCGTCCAGCATGTTTTTCAGCTCTCGCTTGACGTGGTTGCCGCCAAACTCCCGCACCAGAACGGCAAAATGGGATGCCCCTTCCAGCTGTTTGAGAAATGCCAGGATATGTTTCTTCGTAAGGTTCATCAGGATTCCGCCCCTTAATTGTGTTGTTCGGTCTTTCGCGGGATGATATGCTTTTCCGGCAGATTTTGCGACCACTTTCCTGATCGGAACTCATGATGAAACGCAGTACCCTGCTCTATTTTCTTGTATCGCTGACACTCTCGTCTGCACTTTACGCTGCAGCGGAATCAGCCGGGCCGGACCTTGACGAACTGACCGACACGGCTCGCGCGACTGCAAATGACAAAGCCTCCATTCCCCCCTGCACGGTCTACAACGAGCTGAACAACGGCATCCGGGACGGCAGGATCGCCAGGTCGGCGGCAAAAACCGAGCTGACACGAATCCTGGCTGCGGTGCGCCAGGAGTACTACCTCCGTGGCGGCAAGGACCACCCCGTATCGGAGTGGGTTTTCCCGGTGTCAGGTTACGACTTGCACGCCATCGACGGCGGTCGCACCCACGGATTTGTGACGGGTGGATATGATTTTTTCAGCGGGAACCTTCACGGCGGACATCCGGCCTTGGACATTTTCATCAGGGATCGCAACCGGGACAATCTTGACGACCGCACCGGAAAGCCGGTCAGGGTGCTGTCAATGACCGGCGGCATCGTGGTGGCGTTGGAGAAGGATTGGGAACCTTCCGGCAAACTGCGGGGAGGCAAATACATCTGGGTATACGAACCAGCCGGCGAACTCCTGGTCTACTACGCCCACAACGATCAGTTGCTGGTTGAACTGGGCCAGGTTGTCAAACCCGGAACCCCGCTGGCAACTATCGGCCGCAGCGGCTTGAACGCCGCCAGGCGGCGCTCTCCGACCCATTTGCACTTGAGCGTGCTGAAGGTTATTGACGGGAAGCCGCTCCCGTTGGACATCTACCCTACGCTCAGGCAAAGCATCAAAACAGTCGCGAAGTAAAACAGGCCGCCCGATATTACGGAACGGCCTGTTTCTGATTTACTGCCCTGCCTGTTTCAAACAGATGTCACTCCGCAACATCCTTCAAGCCGTGAATCACTTCCACCTGACGTTGAAAAACATAGCGCGATATCAGCTGCTCCTGCTGTTTGCCGGGAGACACCTTGAAGCGGCAGCGATAGGGCGATGCCTGCCCGTCAATATTTACCAGTGTCGCCGCCAGCTCCATCAGCACCTGTTTCTGCTGGGCCAGGTCCGGCAGCATGAACTGGATGGATACATCGGTTCCGGGTTCGAGCTCCAGATAGTGGTCAAGCTTCATCGCTACACCCTGAACAGAGATATCCAGCAGCTTGCCGACGATCTCCACCCCTTCATGGACGATGGAGGCGTCCACCGGCGGGTCCAGGCTCAGCCTGACCGCATTGCGCTTTTCGGCCAGGATTTCGACATAGCATAGCTTGTTGAGCGTTACCGCGTGTTTCTTGACATTTACATATTGAACGTGGGCGGCGATCGCATACGGGAACAGCTTGCTGCGGATCAGGGTATAACGGTCCCCATCTATCGCAACCGCCTGCTGCGGATGGACATCTAGATCCAGGGTCCCCCGCTCCACGGCCACTACCGTTGCGGGATACATGATCGGCAGCCCCTGGTGGTAATTGATCAGGGTTACCTTGGCGGCCTCTTTCGAAACCGCCTTTTCAAGAAAAGTATTCAGAATCTCGGCCTGATCATCATCGAAGTTTTTCTGTATGCGGGTGGTGTAAAGGCTTGTGAAGTCCATTGGTTCCCGTACCTGACTCTGAAATATCTACAAAAGCTAAAAACTGCCCGCAGTTGTATCATAATAATTCAAAAAAACAAGGCGCGAATAGAGCGGAAGAGCAAGCGGGAAGCCACCATGAAAATACGCAGTCCCCAGCTTTTCCAATAATTATCTCCCGGCCAGCTTGCTTTCCCAGCGCCAGGCGTCACTGACGATCGTCCCGAGACTGTCGAAACACGGCTGCCAGCCGGTCAAGCGCCTGATCTTATCGGCTTTTGCCACCAGCGAGGCTGGGTCGCCCGGCCGTCGCTCCGCTTCCAGTATCGCAAAATCGATTCCACTGACCTCTTTTACCACCTCAAGCACTTCCCGCACGCTGCTGCCCCGGCCGTAGCCCACGTTCATCGCGGTGGACTCGCCGCCGTTTCCCAGGTACTCCAGCGCATGCAGATGGGCGGAGGCCAGATCCTCGATATGGATGTAGTCGCGGATGCCGGTCCCGTCAGGCGTGGGATAATCGCTGCCGTAGATACTGATGTTTTCCCGCATCCCCAGCGCCGCCTGACAAGCCACCTTGATCAGGTGCGTCGCCTCTGGTGTGCGCTGCCCCATGCGAGCCTGCGGATCAGCGCCGGCCACGTTGAAATAGCGCAGCGCGACATAGCGCATGCCGTGCGCCGCAGCCACATCCCGCAGCATCCATTCACTCATCAGCTTGGAAGTGCCATAGGGATTGATCGGCGCCAGCTCGCTTTCCTCAGAAGCCGCCCCCCCCTCTGGAAAACCGTAAACGGCAGCGGTGCTTGAGAAGACGAAGCGTTCCACGCCGTGCTTGACGCAGGTTTCCAGCAGACCGAGAGTGTTTCTGGTGTTGTTGCCGTAGTATTTCAGCGGTTTGGAAACCGATTCGGGAGCGATGATCGCGGCGGCAAAATGCAGCACCGTTTTAAACTGGTGACTGGTGAAAAGTGCATCCAGGGTTTCCCTGTCAGCCAGATCGCCCTCGACCAGCTCTTCGCCATGGATCAGGGCATCGCGAAAACCGGTGGAGAGGTTGTCATATACCACGACCGTGCGGCCTGATTCCGAAAGCTGGCGGACAACGTGGCTGCCGATGTAGCCGCAGCCGCCAACAACAAGTATTTTATCTGTCATCATCTATCTCCCTGAACTTGAATGATTTATTAATTCAGACATATTTTTCGATATTGGAGAGTGCGCGCTGCAGACGCTCGGTGCTGTGGGCCTCTATGGTCCAGACCGCATCGGGCGCGTAGCGGGTAAGCAACTGGAAGAAACCGGCAAAATCGATACTCCCCTCGCCCACCGGCAGATGTTCGTCGCTGCGGCCATTGTTATCGTGGATATGACTCTCTGCAATATATGAACCGAGCTCGCTGAACCATTCCTCCATGGTAACGGTCTTGAACATGTTCCAGTGCCCCACGTCAAAGCAGTGACGGAAACAGGGGTCGTCAATGGCGTCCAGCAGCGCCTTGATCGTGGAAGGCTCCTTTTCAAAGATGTTTTCCACCGCCAGAATCGTACCCAGTTCGCGGGCCCGAGGCACGAATTCGCGCCAGAACGCGATGCTGTTCTTCAGCCAAGCCAGGCTGTTGTCGCCATAGTGCAGATCATCGTAACCGGGATGAACCACGATCACCCTGGGGCGGAGCAGTTCCGCGGCGCGCATCACCTGCCGGATGCGATTGCGGGTAGCTTCGCGGATACTCGAATCGATCGCCCCGGGGTTTAAGTCCATGAACGGCGCATGGATGGTTGTCGCCAAACCGGCTTCATGCAGCACGCTGGCGTGGCAGGCCAGTTCTTCCCAGACCATTGTGTCAAGTGAATCGGCTGACAGGAAAACCTCTGGGTTGACACGGTGCTTGATCGCATATTCCAGGTGTTCGGCCAGACGGGCATAGGGGACATGGGCGTGAATTGTCTGTTTCATTGATGCTCTTTCCGATGTTTTTTTATTACCGAGTCAGTGGCGGTACGTTCCACCAGATCCTCGAGTTTGGCAATGGATTGCGGTTCTCCCAGCACGATCAGCGTATCGCCCCCCTCGATTTTAGCCTGGGAATGGGGATTGAAGACCATTTTGCCGTGGGACTTCTTGATACCGACGATAATTACGCCGATCTCCTTGCGGAAACCGGAACTGACCAGGGTCTCGCCGGCAAAGGCGGAATGATCCGGAATGGTGATCTCCTCCATCTGCAGGTCCATATGTTCGCTGCCGGTGGCAATCTCGATAAAATCCACCACGTTGGGACGCAAAACCGACTGCGCCATCCTGCTACCGCCGATGATGTAGGGCGAGACGACCTTGTTTGCGCCGGCGCGCTTGAGCTTGATATCGGAGCCCTCTTCACCGGAGCGGGCCAGAATGTAAAGATCCGGGTTCAGCCCCCGGGCGGTCAGGGTTATATAGACATTTTCCGTATCCGAGGTAACCACCGATATCAACCCCTTGGCCCGTTTGATGCCGGCCTTGAGCAACGTTTCATCCAGCGTTGCATCCCCGCGCATGTGGAGGTAGCCCTCCTCATCGAGCTTTTCCATCGCATCCACATTCTTCTCCACAATTACGAACGGCAACTTGTTGGACTTGAACTCCTTGCAGATCAGCGAGCCTATCCGGCCGAAACCGCAGATAATATAATGGCCATGAAGCGCTTCGATCATCTTTTCCACTCTTTTCCTCCCCATGATCCGCTGGATCTGCCCCTCGAACATGATCTGGGCCAGACTGCCGACAATATAACCAAGAACGCTGACACCCACCACGATCAGCGTCATCGTGAAGATCTTGCCGTTATCGGACAGGTCGTGGATCTCTTTGAATCCGACTGTTCCCAATGTAATAACCGTCATGTAAAGCGCGTCGAGAAAACGCCAGCTCTCAATGAGCATGAAACCGCTGGTCCCAACCGAAACCAGCATCAGCAGGACAAAAATCGATATTTTCAGATGACGCACAGGATCCATAAGTTGGTCAGATTACCTGCAAGGGCTCCAAAACACAAGCGGCTTTCTTATCTTTGCTGCTGATACAATCCAGACGGTTTTATATAAATTGAGCCCGACAATTCAATAAATAAAACTGCTAATACACATAGTTAAGATTGACAAATACTGCATACTGTATACAATGTTGCAAAAAAGCCCCCGGAGTCATACCTATTATGAAAAAGCCAATGGAAAAACACCTGACACTTCGTGAAAAAATCCTTGAACATATCCGCGACGCCATAATTTCAGGACGACTCAAGGCTGGCAGCAAAGTATCCGAACCGGAACTGGCCGAACAGTACGGCATCAGCCGCACCCCGATCCGCGAAGCATTCCGCCAGCTGGAGGCAGAAGGGTACCTGACCGTGATTCCGCGCCGTGGCGCCGTGGTCAGCGAATTCAGCCAGAAGGATGTTGAAGAGTTTTATGCCATTAAGAGCATCATGGAGGGCTATGCCGCGCGGCGGGCCTGCCTGAAGCTGAGCAAGAAAGACCTGGACCGCCTAGAAGCGATCAATGACAAGCTGGCGGAACTGGCCAGGCATAACGACGTCAAACATTTCTTCAAGGTTCACAGCGACTTCCATGACCTTTTCATAAAAGCAGCCGACAATGAAAAACTCCGCGAACTTATCGCGGGACTGGTGACAAGATTCCAGCGCCTTCGATTCATGTCGCTCAGTCTTCCGGGCAGAATGGAAATCTCGGTTCAGGAACATCAAAAGATTATCGAAGCTTTCCGCAAGAGAGACGCGGACACGGCCGAGGACCTGGTTCGCAAGAATGCCGAATATGGCGGGCAGGTTCTGATGGGAGCGGCGATCCCGGTATCAATCGGATCACAACTGGATGTCTAGTGAAATAACGGAAGTGAATGTAACCGTGATCAAACAGAATATGCTTAAAAACATACCCAAGGTTGACCGTGTTCTTGAATGGCCACAGGTACGGCCGTTGCTTGGACAATACCCGCGACCGGAAGTCCTGCTTGTGGTACGCCAGATCCTCGACCGTCTGCGTGACTCGGTAAAAAACGGCGCACGGACAGATCTGCCTGACAACAGCGAGATTATTGGCATGATCGGCTCCGAACTCCGCTCACGGACTGCCCCCAGCCTGCGCAAGGTAATCAACGGCAGCGGGGTTGTGGTGCATACCAACCTGGGACGTTCACCGCTTGCCGATGCGGCTGAAGAGGCCATCCAGACCGTTTCGGCCGGATATTCCAACCTGGAGCTCGATCTGGCCACCGGCGAACGCGGCTCCCGCTATAGCCACGTGGAAGGATTGCTGTGCGAACTGACCGGCAGCGAAGCGGCGCTGGTGGTCAACAACAATGCCGCCGCTGTAATTCTGGCACTTTCATCGCTGGCCACGGGGAGGGAAGTGATTGTCTCCCGCGGCGAGCTGGTGGAGATCGGCGGCTCGTTCCGCATTCCGGACGTCATGTGCCAGAGCGGGGCCAGGCTGGTTGAGGCCGGATGCACCAACCGCACCCATATCCGCGACTATCTGGAGGCCATAACCGATGCGACCTCTCTGCTTCTGAAAGTGCATACCAGCAACTTCGCCATTGTCGGGTTCACCGCGGAAACCACGCTGGAAGAGCTGTCCGCCCTGGGGCACGAGAGAGGAATCCCGGTGATGCTGGATGCCGGCAGTGGATGCCTTGTTGATCTTGCCCCTTACGGCATCAAGGGAGAACCGACGATCCGGCGCAATCTGGAGGCCGGAGCAGACGTGGTAACCTTCAGTGGCGACAAGCTGTTGGGCGGGCCCCAGGCCGGAATCATCGTCGGGAAAAAAGAGCTGATTGAACCGATGAAGAAACACCCGTTGTTACGGGCGCTACGCATGGACAAGCTCAGCCTGGCCTCGCTCGAAGCCACCCTGCGGCTCTATCGTGATGAACGGCAGGCAATGGCGGAAATCCCCACGCTGCGAATGCTGACCATGTCCCCCAAAGAACTCTCCGATCGCGCCGGCCGACTGATGCGCTATCTGCGCGGGCAATTGCCGGAGAACGTAACCCTGGAACGGCATCCGGGCGAATCAAGCGCCGGAGGAGGTTCTTTCCCGCTCCTGCAACTGCCGACCACACTGGTGGGATTCAGTATTGCCGGCGCAACACCCAGCCGGATTGAAGCGACCCTGCGCCATACCGTCACCCCTGTTGTCGGCCGTGTCCATCGGGATCGTTTCCTGATCGATGTCCGCACTGTCCCCGAAAAAGATTTTCCTGCGCTGCTTGCTTCTCTTCTGGAATCTGCTAACATACTTACGGAGAAATAATTAATGACGTTTTTCAAATCAATCGCGCTGATTCCCGCGGCGGGTATGGGCAAGCGCATGGGCGCTTCCGTCAACAAGCAGTACCTGCTGTTGGACGGATTGCCGATAGTTGCCCGCACCATCTCGGTCTTTGAACGATCTCCGCTGATAGATTCGATCTATCTTGTAATTCCCGCCGAAGAGATCCCATATTGCCGGGAACATGTGGTTGAAGCCTGCGGCTTCAAAAAGGTGGCGGCCATCATACCGGGCGGCAAGGAACGGCAGAATTCGGTAATGAACGGGTTGAACGCGATACGCGATATAGCGGACGATGACGATGTGATTCTGATCCACGACGGCGTAAGACCGCTGGTGACGGAAGCAATTCTGAGCGAATCGATTTCCGTTGCGAGAATCATGGATGGAGCACTGGCCGCGGTCCCGGCCAAGGACACCATCAAGGTGGTGTCAAACGGAATAGTGGTTGACACCCCTCCCCGTGACACGCTCTGGCAGGCGCAGACTCCGCAATCATTCCGTTTTGGCATCATTCATGCTGCCCATTTGTCGGCCGAAGCGGCCGGATTCACCGGCACCGATGACGCTTCCCTGATAGAACGCAATGGCGGTAAAATCGGCATTGTACGCGGGGACTACCGTAATATAAAGATTACTACGCCGGAAGACCTGATTCTGGCAGAAGCATTTCTGGCCGGCACTGAAAAGGAGCAGTAGCGATGATTCAAAAATCACCTGAAAAGGTTTTGATAGTTGAGGATGAGCCAGATATTGCCTTCGCACTGAAGCTTGCGCTGGAAGGATCCGGATATTGCACTTCATGGGCCGGTGACGGAGAAAAAGCACTGGCCATACTGCAGGACGACAGTGAATACAACCTGATGCTGCTTGACATACGGATGCCTGGTATTGACGGAGTCGAAGTTCTGAAACGGACGAAATCCACCGGGCGCGACATAGCGGTAATAATGATGAGCGGGCACGGCAGCGAGGAGCTGGCCGTGGAGTGCATGAAAATAGGCGCCGAAGATTATATCAGCAAGCCGTTTGTTCTGGATGACATGCTAATGCGGGTTGAACGGGCACTGGCTCATCGTCTGGCGGTGCTCGACAAGATCCGGCTGGAGCAGGAAAAGGACGATTTTTTCCTGATGCTGTCGCACGACATGAAGAATCCAATGGCCGCGGTGATCGGCTCGATTGACATCATGCGGGAAGGGAGACTGGGTCCGGTCAACGACGAACAGATCGAATATCTCCAGTCGGCCATCGACAGCTGCAATGAAGTAGTCACGATGATCGACAACCTGCTTGACATAAGACGCTTCGAAGCGGGCAGGATGCATTTGAACATCCGGCCATGCAGTCTGGCGGAGATCTGCCGTAAAGTGGTCGGCCAGCTTGCACGCGCGGCCGAACGTGACGGCATCACTCTCTCACTAAACATAGAAGAGGGGACCTCCGACGTGTCAGCGGACCCTAACGCGCTGATCAGGATCCTGGGTAACCTGATCGGCAATTCGCTGAAATTTACACCCGAAGAAGGTGAAATAACGGTCTCGTGCCGCCGCATCAAAGCGCCTGGAACAAAATCCATAAATATTCCCGAATATGTTTCAGCACCGGAAAACTTTTCCGAAGCGGGCTGTTTTGTTGTTCTCAGTGTCCGCGACACCGGCGAGGGCATCCCTTCAAATGAACTGAAATGCATCTTTGACCGTTTTACCCAATCGAGCAGCACTTCCGGCAGGGAACGGGGCGGAGCCGGACTGGGCCTGGCGTTCTGCAAACTGGCCGTGGACAGTTTCAGAGGATTGATCTGGGCGGAAAGCGTCGCCGGACAGGGCAGCGAATTTACCATGCTGCTGCCATGCGCCAACTGAACAAAATGCCACTTAATAACATACATCTGGAGTCGGATAAATGAGGACAGCAGTAATTTTAATGATTCTAGCAGTGGTTATTTTTGTTCAGGCGCCGGCCGGCGCGGCCGATCTGGACCTGGGCAAATCAATCACCATCGGCAACGGTCCCAAAACCGTGATCGAATTCACCGACCCGGATTGCCCGTTCTGCCGGAAGGCATCCAAATACTTCGAAAGCCGCCGGGATGTCACGAGGCACGTATTCTTTTTCCCTCTGCCGCGTCATCTGAAGGCAAAAGAAAAGGTTCAGTACATACTTTCCCAGCCGGACCGGGCCGGCGCCTACCAGGAAGTCATGTCCGGCAGAATGGACAGCATCGGTAAATTTGAAAGAATCACACACAGGGGGATCAAGCTCCAGGAGGAGCAGCTGGAAATCGCCAAGAGGCACAAGATCGATTCCACCCCTACTTTCATGATCAACGGCAGAATTATTGAAGGGTTCGACCTGAAAAGGATCGAAGAGGCTCTGGGTCAAAAGTAGTTTTCAACAGAGAACATCCGCTTTAAAAAAAAGGCGTCCAATCGGCCGCCTTTTCGTATACTGTCGTCAACTCTCTCCGGCTAGAATTCCATCGGCATCGCCTTGACCTGTTTCGCGGTAAACACCGGGCCGTCCTTGCAGACGTAGACGTTGCCCACATTGCAGCGGCCGCACTTGCCCAGACCACATTTCATGCGGTTCTCCAGCGTGGTGTAGACCTGCTCATCGGTAAAGCCCAGTTTCTCCAGCACCGGCAACGTGAACTTGATCATGATCGGCGGACCGCAGACCAGCGCGATCGTGTTTTCGGCACCGGGCGCGGCTTCCTCAAGAATGGTCGGCACGAAACCAACTCTACCATCCCATTCGGAACTGTTGCCGCCCGGATCGACGGTCTTGACCAGACGCACGTCTCCTCGCTCCTCCCACTCCTTAAGCTCGCGCTTGTAGACCAGGTCGGATTCGGTCCTGGCGCCGTAAACGATGGTGATTTCACCGAACTTCTCCCGCAGGTCGAGACAGTTCCAGATCAGCGTGCGTAACGGTGGCAGCGCGATGCCGCCGGCCACGAAGACCAGGTTTTTGCCTTCGAACTGTTCGATTGGAAAGGAGTTGCCGTAGGGACCTCTGACTCCGATGCTGTCCCCCACCTCCAACCGGCGCAGCTCTTCCGTGACCCGGCCGACAGAGCGGAAGCAGCATTCGATGTACCCTTTCCTGGTGGGAGCAGATGCGATGCAAAAAGTCGATTCACCGGCCCCGAAGGCCGAGTATTCGGCAAACTGCCCGGCCCGGAAGTTGAAGCTGTCCCGGACCTGTTCGTCCTGGAACACCAGTTTAAGGGTACGGACGTCGGGGGTTTCGTCGATGACTTCCTCGACCGTGGCCAGGTAGGGGAGGTAGATATTCTTGTTGGTGTGATCACACATTAGTTAAGACCTTTTTTGCCACAGAGGACACAGAGGAAACCAAAACCGCTTGAGAAAAGCAAAAACTAAACCTATTGGGGTTAATACTTAAAGCTTTCTGCCATTCCCCTGTTTTTGCCTTTGAATTTCTCTGTGAACTCAGTGTCCTCTGTGGCAGATATTTATTCTTTATTTTTTGCTGATCTCTTCCACGATTGCCGCGATGTCGATCCCGACCGGACAGAGCCTTATGCATCGGCCGCAACCGGTGCAGAGCGTCTGCCCGAATTTGTCGTCGTAGTATTTGAACTTGTGCATGATGCGGTTACGGTAACGCTTGGGCTGCTGGTCGCGGGGGTTGTGCCCCGAGGCGTGGTGCGTGAATTTCCAGAAGCCGCAGGCATCCCAGTTCTTCCTGCGCTTGCCGCTCTTCTCGGTCCCTTCGTCGACGATGTCGAAGCAGTGGCAGGCGGGGCAGACAAAGGCGCAGGCGCCGCAACCGACGCAGCGGGTGGCGATGGAATCCCAGGCCGGGTCTTCGAAGTGTTCGTCCAGCCACGCCTTGACCTTTTGCAGGTCGAAGGCTTCGGTCCCCGGTTCGGCCAGCGCAACTGTTTTTGCGTTGTTCGGTTCGCTGAAGAGGCCGGCGTGGCTGTTGATCAGTGTTTCGCCCTTGTCGCTGAAAGTTTCGCAGGCGTACCCTCCCCCCTCCAGCGGGGTCAGGAACAGGTCGCTCCCCTTGGTGTCGGACGGCGAGAGCCCCACCGCGGTGCAGAAGCAGGCGTCGTCGGCTTTCGTGCAGGCCAGCCCGACGATGGTGGTCTTTTTTCTGCGCTCCAGGAAAAATTCGTCCTTGTAATCCCAGGAAAAGACCGCATCCAGCACCGGTATCGCTGCGGCGTCGCAGGGACGCACCCCCACCAGCACGGTTTCCGGGAAGCGAGACGGATCGATGTCCTTGAGCTCGACCTTCTGCCCTTCCTTTGTGTAGGACATGATGTCCTCGCACAGCGGGAAGAAGGCTTCCTTGCCGGATCTGCGCGGCAGCTGGTCGATGATAATTTCGCCGGAGTTCTTGAGCGGTTCGTAGAGCGGAGTGCCGGCGTTCATACGCGGGGCAACCACACGTTTACCTTCGGCGATCAGTTTGTCCAGCAGGGTGTTCAGGTTTTGTTCGGTGATGTATTTTTGCATTCTAAAACCTTTATTAGCCACAGAGAGCACAGAGAGCACAGAGGAAACAAAAACTTTTGAAAAAAACAAAAACTTAAATTCTTTTGGGGTTAAAACCAAAGGCAAATACTTTTTTGTCAGGCCTTTACAGCCTTCTGTTTTTCCCATCGTTTTTTAAGTCTTTGAATTTCTCTGTGACCTCTGTGTCCTCCGTGGCAAATGCCTTTATTTTATAAAGCTCTGGTCGTCCTTCTCGGTGTAGCTGTTGAGCGGCCCCTTGTCATTGACCTGGAAGCCGGCCTCGTAGTCGTACAGCTCCTTCAGTTCCTTGGCCATCTTGCGGTTCAGGAGGTTCAGCGGGATATCCATCGGGCAGACCCGCTCGCATTCGGCACAACCCGCGCATCTGCCGGCCAGGTGCATGGCCCGAACGATGTGCCAGGCGGTGTTGCCGGCCGGGCGCGGGGTGGTATCGACCATCTGCGGCTTGTTGCGATCGCAGAGGCACTGCTCGCAGAAGCAGAACGGGCAGACCTGGCGGCAGGCGTAGCATTTGATGCATTTGCTGAACTGCTCTTTCCAGTAGGCCCAGCGTTCTTGGGGCGTCAGCGCTTCCAGGCGGGCGATTTCGGCGGCGTATTTCTTTTCCAGTTCGGGTGACACCGGAGTCTGGGTCGGCACAAAGTCGCACCCCTGCGGCAGGTGGGCATCGCATTCAAGGCATTTGGGTGCGATGCTGTCAGATGTCAGACCGGTGTCGGGCTGGATCGTGGAGGCCAGCACCCCGGCGCAGGGAACTCCGATCAGGTAAAGCTGCTCCCGCTTCAACTGGGATTCGCCCATCAGCCCCACCAGAGCCTTAAGGTCGCAGCCCTTGACAACGATGCCGATCCGGCCACTCTTGGGGATCTCTTTCTTGGCCTTGGTCAGGTAAACCGCCAGGTTGTTGACGCAGGCCGGGGTAAAAATCAGCTTTTGCGCATCAACGGCGCTGGTGATAACGATCGGCTGGGCCGAGCCTTTGCGGCGGGCGGCGGCGTAGCCAACGACGGCCGTAACCTCCCCGGCGGTGAGGATGCGTTTGGCTTCTGCCTGGATGGCTTCGCTGACGGCGGCGTAGATGGTTGTGTCGATTGTTTGAGTCATAAAAACCTTTTTAGATTGCGTTGTACGCTTCTTTCAGTTCCGGTGTGTCGATGGTTCCGGACCACTGTTCTTCCAGGGCCAGTTCCTTGAATTCAGTCATCGGTCCCATGTTGCGAACCTTTTCGGTCAGGTCGGTGACCACTTCCACCCACTTGCCACCTTCGGCGGCCGAGACCCAGGAGAACTGCAGCCGTTCCAGGTCTACGCCGACGAATTCCAGTAGTTTCCGGAAGGCAGCGAAGCGGCGGCGGGCGTGGAAGTTGCCGGCGATATAGTGGCAGTCGCCGGGATGGCAGCCGGAAACCAGTACGCCGTCAGCGCCCTGCTGGAAGGCTTTCAAAATGAAGACCGGGTCGATGCGGCCGGTGCAGGGAAATTTGAGGACCCGCACGTTGGCCGGGTACTGCATACGGCTGGTGCCGGCCAGGTCAGCCCCGGCGTAGGTGCACCAGGTGCAGACGAAGGCGATGATTTTCGGTTCAAAGTCGTGTTTGAGTTTTTCAGGGTGCATGGTAATTTCCTTGATCAGACCGATCGGTCCGATCTTATTTTTACAGTGCCTCAATCATTGCAACTATTTGCTCATCAGTATATCCATCCAGCTCCACGCTCTTGGACGGGCAGGTGGCCTGGCAGGTGCCGCAGCCGCCGCAGACGCCGGGGTTGACGTAGGCCACCACCTTGATCAGGTTGCCCTGGCGGTCACGGATCTCCTTTTCCTCCACTGCGCCGTAGGCGCAGACCTTTTTGCAGGCGAAGCAGCCGACGCAGCCGGCTTCCTTGACCCTGGCCACGATCGGTTCACGCTCCAGCTTGTCCTTGGCAAAGAGCGTCATCACCTTGGCCGCTGCGGCGGATGCCTGGGAGACGGTGTCAGGGATATCCTTGGGACCCTGGCAGGCGCCGACCAGGTAAATGCCGGCCGTGGCGCATTCCACCGGACGCAGCTTGGCGTGGGCTTCGGAGTAGAAGTTGTATTTGTCGTAGGAGATGCCCAGTTTCTGCGCCAGGCTGTCGGCTCCCGTGCGGGGCTGAATCGCGGTGGCCAGCACGACCATGTCGGCTTCGATCTCGACCTGGACGCCGACGGCGATATCACTGCCCATGACCACGATCTTGTCCCCCTTCTGGTAGAGCCGCGAGACCATGCCCCTGATGTAGACCGCCTCTTCCTCTTCGATCGATCTGCGCCAGAATTCGTCGTAGGCCTTGCCCGGGGTTCTGGCGTCCATGAAAAAGACGTAGGCCTGGCCGTCATGCACCTTGTGGTGATAGAGCATGGTGTGCTTGGCGGTGTACATGCAGCAGACCTTGGAGCAGTAGGAGATGCCCTTCTCCCTGGCCCGCGAGCCGATGCATTGGATGAAGACTATCTGTTTCGGCTCCTTGCCGTCGGAGGGGCGCAGGATCTTGCCACCGGTGGGGCCGGAGGCCGAAGCCAAGCGCTCGAAGGTCATGCCGTCGATCACGTCCGGAATCTTGCCGTGGCCGAATTCGCCGTAGCCCTTGATCATCGAGCCTTTCGGCTTTTCGTCAATGGTGTACAGGTCGAAACCGGTGGCAACCACGATCGCGCCGACCGGTTCAACGACCAGCCGGTCTTCCTGTTCGTAATCCACCGCGCCGGGGCCGCAGACTTTCTGGCACAGGCCGCATTTGCCGGTTTTGAATTTGATGCAGTTGTCCCGGTCTATGACCGGAGTGTTGGGCACCGCCTGGGGAAAGGGCACGTAGATGGCAGGGCGCATTCCCAGGTTGCAATCGAATTTGTTGGGAATCTTCTTGACCGGGCATTTTTCCATGCAGACGCCGCAACCGGTGCATTTATCCTCATCCACAGAACGGGCTTTTCTGCGGATCGTGACCTGGAAGTTGCCGATATAGCCGTCCACCTGCTCGATTTCCGAGTAGCTGTAGAGCGTGATGTTGGGGTGGTTGGCCACGTCCACCATCTTGGGGGTCATGATGCACTGGGAGCAGTCCAGCGTGGGAAAGGTCTCGGAGAGTTGGGCCATGTGACCGCCGATCGAGGGGTCGCGCTCCACCAGCACCACATGATGGCCGGCGTCGGCTATGTCCAGTGCGGCCTGGATGCCGGCGATGCCGCCGCCGATAACCAGCGACCTCTTGGTGACCGGAACCGTGATGGTAGGCAGGACGCGGTTCTTCTTGACCCGCTCCACCAGCATGCCGACGATTTCGATCGCCTTGGCGGTGGCTTCCTGCTTGTCCTCATGCACCCAGGAACAGTGTTCGCGGATGTTGGCCATTTCGCACAGGTAGGGGTTCAGGCCGGCCGCTTCAACCGCTTTGCGGAAGGTTTTTTCGTGCATACGCGGCGAACAGGCCGCAACGACCACGTGCGAGAGCTTCTGTTCCTGGATGGTTTTCTTCAAAAGGGTCTGACCGGGGTCCGAGCACATGTATTTATAGTCGGTGGCAAAGGCCACGCCGGGCATTTTCCCGACCTGGGCCGCTACCCGTTCAACATCGACGGTTCTGGATATGTTCTCGCCGCAGTGGCAGACAAATACGCCTATTCTTGACATTCTGTTTCCTTGTAGGGGCACCCCTTGCGGGTGCCCTTTTTTCGCGGATTGCAGCAGGGACGATCACACGAGGGCGATCACGAGGATCGCCCCTACAGTAGTTGTTTTTCCTTCAACAGCGGCATGGGGTTGACGATCAGCGCGCCCAGTCCCAGTTTGTCTGCGGTGAGCCCGCAGGCCAGGCCGACCAGTTGCGTGATGTAGAAGACCGGCAGGCCGTAGTTTACGCTGTAGACCCCTTCGATCTCTTTCTGGCGGATATCCAGGTTGCCATGGCACAGGGGGCAAGCGACCATGACGCAGTCGGCGCCGGCCTCCTTGGCCGATTCCAGGATGGCGTTGGTCAACTGGATCACGACGCCCGGTCGCGAGAGGGTGAAGTTGGCGCCGCAGCATTCCATGCGGTGACTCCAGGCCACGGTTTCAGCGCCAACCGCTTTGAGCACGTCTTCCATGATCGTGGGCGCTTCGACGCAGTCCAGGTTGGTTACGTCTGGCGGACGGGTCAGCAGGCAGCCGTAGTAGCAGGCCACCTTCAAGCCGGACAGCGGTTTCTTAACGGAAGCGGCCAGCCGCTCCAGCCCCAGATCCCGCGCCAGGATCTCCAGCAGGTGCTTGACCTTGCCGTCCAGTTTCAGGGGAGCGTCGATCGCTTTTTCAACCTGTTTGCGCTTGACGTCACTTTCGGCCAGGACGTGCTGGGTGGTCTTGAGCCGCGAGAAGCAGGCGGCGCAGGCCACCGCCAGATCCCCTTCGACCTGTTCCGCCATTTCCAGGTTCTTGGCGCACAAAGACAGCGACAGCAGTTCATCCACGTTGTGGGCCGGAGTGGCGCCACAGCAGAACCAGTCCGGAACTTCGGTCAGACCGATCGAAAGCTGCTTGAACAGCTCACGAGTGGACAGGTCGTATTCACCGGCCGAGGCGTGCAGGGAACAACCGGGGTAGTAGGAGTATTTAAGGGTTTCGTTCATGTTATATATGGCCTTTTTTGGGTTCATGGCGTTCGTAGAGTTCATGGAGTTCGTAGATTTCATAGATTTAAACTCTACAAACTCCAAAGACTCTACAAACTCTGAAAACTGATTTTCACAGCGCTTCGCCTTTTTTGCGCATCTCTTCGATACGGGTGAATATCTTTTCGATTTCGGGCAGGTTTTTGTTTTTGCTGTGGAACATCTTCAGCTTGCCTTTGGAGATCAGTTTTGGCCCCAACATCAGGTCTTTAAGAAACTGGCCGGATTTAACGTTGAAGACCGCCGCCAGGCGCATTTCGTACTGACGGCCGTAGGTGCGGATGTTCTGCAGAAAGAGCTTGTTGGCCAGCTGGACGTAGCTCTCCTTGGAGGGGCCTTCGGCGTCCCAGGAAAGTTTGCGTAGCGCGTCCATGATCGAAGCCAGATGCACCTTGTTGGGACAGCGCGTCGAGCAGGTCTCGCACGAGGCGCAGTACCAGATCGAACGGCCGGCAAGGATGCGCTGCCATTGACCAAGTTGCAACAGGCGTACCACGCGATTGGGTGGATGCTCCATGAAGGTCGCCATGGGGCAACCGGCGGAGCATTTGCCGCACTGGAAACAACGTCGCACCGATGTGCCCGACAATGCCTCCACCTTGCGCACAAAGTCCACGTCCATCGTGGACTGGGATATGATCATTTTTTTCTTTTTCACAAAAACACCTTTTTACCCGGACTAAAATTTAATCATACAAAACCGGGGAGACAGGGGAGAAACGTAGATAAATTCCACACCCTGCAGCATCCGTGTAGATTAACTCCACATTAGCAACGCGCCTGTATTTATACAGCGTTATTTTTGTTTGTCTACACAATTGCTATACAAAATGCAAGCCAATTTTTGCCATAAAAAATATTTAGGGCAATTAAATAGTTGTCATACCAATGCACACACTTACAATTTCCTCAACACCCGGCTTAAATTTCAATGGAAGGCACCTGAACCACGAGTAAAAAAAGTCCGAGCCGGATCAACATCTCGGAAAACTTCTGATAATCGATCGGCTTGGTAACATAGCAGCTACACCCCAAGGCGTAGCAGTTCTGGATTTCACGCGGATCATCGGTGGTTGTCAACATGATCACCGGCATCGACTTGAGCTCAGGGTCCTGCTTCAATTGCCGCAATACATCAACACCACTCACCTTGGGCATGCGGATATCCAGCAGCAGCATATAAGCGCCGCCATGCAAACGGCGGGGAGCCTTCCCGGAAGGGCCATCAAACATGAAATCCAGCACTTCCTGACCATCCCTGAAGCGGATAATCTCATTTTTCAGCCCGGAATCCCTCAGATTCTCCTCTATCAATTCAGCATGGCCATCGTCGTCTTCAGCTATCAATATTGTGACCCGTTTTTCAAAACCGTCCTGCATGAAACGTCCTTCCTTTGCCCCTGCAAGCAGGCTATCAATTTAATTAAACCATTGTCTACTAAAACAGTACAAAATTCAAGATAGAAGCTGACAACAATCTACCCATGCTGGGCACGGCCCTGGGATTTCGGTAAAACCACATAAAACCTGCTGCCCACATCCGTTTCCGATTCAACCCAGATCGAACCGCCCAAGCGGTCGATTATCCTGCGGGCCATAGTGAGCCCAAGCCCCTCCCCAGGGGTATTGTCGGGGTTAAGACGGTTAAATATCTCCCAGATCTTATCCTGCTGATCAAATGGAATACCGATACCGTTGTCCTCGACACAATAACGAACCCCTTCCGAGAACTCCTCGCTGGACACTCTGACCACCAATGCGCGTTCGGCCGAGCGATACTTGATCGCATTGTCGATCAGGTTGCTGAAAATCTGGCCCATTTGCACCCTGTCCGCCAGACATCCCGCCAGTTTTTCCACATTTATGGTGGCTGAAGCAGACTCGATCTGAAAGGCCATGGATTCGATTATATTCGAGACCAGCATGTGCATATCAAGCTGTTCGAAGCAGATTGCCGCCCGTCCCAAACGGGAAAGCCGCAACAGGCCGCTCAAAAGGGCATCCATCTTTTCGACACTGCTGGTAATAAAACCGAGTGATTTGGGAATACTCGCCGAAAGTATCGGAGAAAGCCTTTCCCTGGCCTCTCGGGGAAGTTCCAGGGCGGAGATGATGACGTCTATCTCGGCGCAGCTTTTAGCCAGCCTGCGGCTGAAGCCCTGCACATTCACCAGTGGCGACCGGAGATCATGTGAAGCTACATAAACGATTCCCTCCAGTTCCTTGTTCTTCTGCTGCAACTCGACCATCAGCCGGTCGCGGTCCGTTTCAGCCTTTTTTCGGTCGGTGATATCTATGATCGTGCCCACCAGTCCGTCCGTTTTGCCCGAGGTATCCTGATAGGTGGCCTTGTAGAAAATGACCGAATGCAGCGATTTGTCGTTATAGCTCAACTGGGTCTCATAAATCTGCACCCCACCTTCTTGCGACAGCTGTCGATTGGCCCTGTCAAAAATTTCAGCGTCCTGACGAGGGAACAGGTCATAGACGGTCTTGCCGACGATTTCCTCGCGGGACAAGCCCCATTTCTCTTCAAAAGAGCGGTTGCACCCCTGGTACAAGCCGTTGCTGTCCATGTAGAAGATCGAATTGGGAATCGCGTCAATCAGCGTTTGCAGGAAGCGAACATGGTTGATCAGCTCTTCCATCAGGTGGTCGCGCTGCCGCGCGGTCATTTGACGCTCAACGATTTCCTTCTGGAGTTCTTCGTTAGCTCTGGAAAGCTGTTTAGTACGCTCTTCCACGCGCAACTCAAGGGTCTCGTTGATATAGGTTATTTCCTGAAACCTGTGACTCAGGGCCTTGGACATGTCTCTGAAATTTGAGATCAGCTGATCGACCTCCGCAACCCTGCTGACCGGCCAGGAGCTGATTTTCTCCCGCATCAGACGCTCCGGCAGATCGGTTGTGACCTGGGAGAGAATGCGCATGGGCGCGGTTAAACGCCGCGACATAACCACCGAAATGGCCAGAGCCAGCAGGTTGAACAGCAGCAGAAGCAGCAGTGAGTTGATCTGGTCACTAATGATGAGGGCTTGATAGGGGGCATAGGGTGTTTCAATTGTCAACAGCCATTGAGTACCGCCACCAAGCTCGCTTTTATGGATATACACGGACTGCATTGTCCGCTGCCAGAGCGGCAAGGGTGAAGCGGGAAGTGGAAGACGCTGAACAATCCCGTATTCGGCGACCGGACGGATTTCACCGCTTTTTAACGGATCATGGATTGATCCGGGCAAAAGCGAATTATCGGTGGAGGCCAGCACTCGTCCGGCACGATCCGTCAGAATCAGTTTTTGATTCGATCTGATACGCGACTTCAACAGTATTTCTTGCAGTTCATCAACCGGAACAGCCGTGGAATTGCGGGTTGCCAACCGCAGTTCATAGCCGGCAACACGGGAGCTGTCGAAGAGGCTTTCGTAAAGCTCATGCTGGCGAAATTCTTCGGAATTCCTGACGTGCAATATCATGACGATCAAGGCAGGAATGGCGACTATCGTCATCAACACGTTGAAAAGAAGACTCTGCATAGAGATCGGGGGGGGCGAACAGGTCATAACACCGCCAGCCTCTCTCGGCGAGAACACGGTCAGCGCCAGGCTGGCGGCAAGTGCATTGGTGATGCCGATAACCGTGTACATAAGCATCGCGGCCACGGTTCCATTCACGGGAACATCCATCACATACCGGAAAAAGATCCAGATCAACGGAGAACCGGCAAATATCCAGTAAAGCGCGTCGCACAGGATCAGGTTCCAGGCGGTTTCACGCTTGACAAGCATTCCCACGAAAAGCGCTTCACCGCAGAGCCAGATCATCGCATAGGGATGGCCAAACAGGACAATCGTCCAGGATGATGCTGCAATCGCGGCCGGAATTGCCCACCAGATGCCGAAGATACGCAGAACCAGCATTACCGCGATACTGCCGAACAGGTATTTGAAACCGGCAAACAGATGCAATGCAAAATAATTGCCGGCAAACCCCATTGCCATCAGGGCAAGCAGCAGTAAAAACGACCGCGCGGACCGTCTTGTTATCTGAAGCGGAACCGTCACCATAAAACCCCGCATGGATAGATGATAATGGCTTTTACCCATAGCATACTTTTCGGCTCATTATAAGGTGATTAAAAACATACCTGCACAACTATCTTGAATGATATTGATTTAAAGGGTAATATGCCCGGCCATCCGAACCCGACCCGGATAAACGGGAACAGCACATTAACGAAGTTATTTTTTGCCTGAAAATAGCAGACTTTAACTTCTAATTTACTTAAAGGAGTTCAACCATGAAACGATGTATTCTTGCCCTGCTGGCCCTGCTGGCCATCGCAACAACCGCTTGCGCCTCCGATTCGATTGCGGTCGGAGCCCGGGCAGGCGCCGCTGCCGGTGAAAGCAGCTACAGCACCGAAGTATTCGGTGATCTGTACCTGAACCGCCTGGTTTCCATCGGCGCTACCCTTGGTTACACGATGATCGACAAGGATAACAAACGCACCTTCAGCCGCGATGAATCTGTGCCCATTACGGCGCTATTCAAAGTGCATGCGCCGATTCCCTTCGTCAAGCCCTATGCCGGTCTCGGCCAGGCCTTGATCTTTCACGACAAGCGCGGCACCAAGGGGAGCGTAATCGGACTGGCGGGACTTAATTTTCCGATCGGGCCGATCTTCCTGAACGCCGAGTACCGCCGTCAGTTTGACGACAAACTGGACATCCTGGCCGGCGGCGTTGGCATCAGCTTCTAATCCACTGACAACCCGAAAACAGGCCTGTCTCCGATGCACCGGGGGCGGGCCTTTTTTACATCACCGGCAACCGCCAGCCGTTTATTTCGGTGCGTCAAACAATTATTATTCTAATTCCAGTGGTTAACATGTTAGTGAGTATACAGACTTGTCTTGTATTATCTGAATTTTTCAGATAATAATTGCCCTCTTAACCTTGCTGTAATTTTCATGCTTATTGTGGATGCCCAGTAACAGATTTTGTCTCGGCGACAGGAGATTCACGTTTGACACAGCTTAAACATAAGGATGGCGCCGGCGGCAATCCGCCTGGAAGCAGTGTCCTCGGATGGTTTTGCCCCGAGCCGGCGGATGCGCATCAACAAAAAGAAGGCTTGGGCGCTGCGCTGCTTTCGCTGCGTTCGCCGCTCTTTATCACCAGCGACAACGGTGCATTCAATTCCGCATCGCGCGGATCGGCCCTGCTTGGCACGGAGAAACCGGCAGCCGGCGCCCTGCCACTGGCAGGATACGCGCCACCGCTTTTGCCGCAAAACCTCGGCGATCCGGACTTTTGTGCGGAATTGGGGCTGCGCTACCCCTATATCGGCGGCTCGATGGCCAAAGGGATCAGTTCGGTTTCAATGGCCGAGGAACTTGGCAAAGCGGGCATGCTCGGCTTCTTCGGCGCGGCCGGTCTGCCTCTTTCCGCGGTGGAAGCCGCGATAGACCACCTGAAAAGCAAAGGCATCCCGTTCGGCTGCAACCTGATCCACTCTCCCCACGAACCGGAACTGGAAAAGGCGCTGGCCGAACTGTATATCAAAAATGGTGTCCGGCTGGTGGAAGCCTCGGCCTTCCTCAAACTGACCCTGCCCCTGGTCCGTTATCGCCTGCACGGCATCCACCGCACCGCCGACGGCACGGTCACTGCCCCCAACCGGATCATTGCCAAAGTCTCCCGGGAAGAACTGGCGGCCCGTTTCTTTGCGCCGCCCCCCGAATCGTTTCTGAAGGAACTGCTGGCCGGCGGGGAGATAACCGCCGAACAGGCCGCAATGGCCGCCGAAATACCCATGGCCCAGTACATAACCGCCGAAGCCGACTCCGGAGGACACACCGATAACCGCCCGTCCAGCACGCTCTTTCCGACCATCCTCTCGCTGGCGGCCAGACTGCGGACAGAACATGGCTACGGTTCGCGCCTGCACGTGGGGCTGGCCGGCGGCATCTCGACCCCGGCCGCGGCTGCCGCGGCCTTCACCATGGGCGCCGCCTATATCATGGTCGGCTCGGCCCACCAAGCCTGTGTCGAATCGGGCACTTCCGACGAGGTGCGCGCGATGCTGGCCGAGACCCGCCAGGCCGATGTGACTATGGCTCCCGCGGCCGACATGTTCGAGATGGGGGTTGACGTACAGGTATTGAAGCGCGGCACCATGTTCCCGATGCGGGCCGCCAAGCTGTACGAACTCTACCGGGCACACAACAGTATCGACGAAATACCGCTCCCGGAAAGGGAAAAGCTCGAAAAAACGGTTTTCCGCGCACCGCTGGACGAGATCTGGCAGGCAACCCGCGGCTACTTCCTGAAGCGCGACCCGAATCAGGCAAGGCGGGGGGACCAGGAGCCGAAACACCGCATGGCGCTGGTCTTCCGCTGGTACCTGGGACAGGCCGCCCACTGGGCCAAGGACGGTGATTCGTCGCGCAAGATCGATTACCAGGTCTGGTGCGGCCCAGCCATGGGCGCATTCAACGAATGGACCGCCGGCTCGTTCCTGGAAGCTCCATGCAACCGGACCGTGGTCACGGTTGCACTAAATATTCTTTTTGGCGCAGCGGTGCTGACCCGCGCCAACTTTCTCAGCTGCCAGGGGATACCTATCCCGCCAGAGGCCCTGCGCATGGAACCGCTCGAACTTGCAAAAATCAAGGAGTACCTTTAGGTGAAAACGCACGATCAGAAACCGGCACCATCCAACAGTTCCGTACCACTGGCCATTATCGGCATCGGCTGTCTCTTTCCTCAGGCTGACGACCAGCAATCCTACTGGTCTAACATCGCGGACGGGATTGATGCCATCACCGATATCCCGGCAACCCACTGGCGGGTGGAAGATTATTACGACCAGGACCAGAAGAGCCCCGACCGCACCTATGGTCAGCGTGGCGGTTTCATCTCGCCGGTTGACTTCAACCCGATGGAGTTCAACATCCCCCCCAACGTGCTTGAAGCGATCGACACCTCCCAGCTGCTGGGACTGGTCGCGGCCGGCCAGGCGCTGAAAGATGCCGGTTACGGACCGGAACGTGAATACGACCGCAGCAAGGCCAGCGTCATACTGGGCGTCACCGGCACTCTCGAACTGGTGATACCGCTGGGAGCGCGTCTGGGGCACCCGATCTGGCGCAAAGCGCTCAAGGAGGCCGGTGTCGCCGATAACGTCAGCGAAGACGTGGTGCAGCGCATCGCCGACGCCTACGTGCCCTGGCAGGAAAACTCGTTCCCCGGCCTTTTGGGCAACGTGGTGGCAGGACGGATCAGCAAGCATTACGACCTGGGCGGCACCAACTGCGTCGTGGACGCGGCCTGCGCCAGCTCTTTCAGCGCCCTGCACCTGGCCAGCATGGAGCTTGCCACCGGCAAGTCCGACATGGTGGTGACCGGCGGCATCGACACCTTCAACGACATCTTCATGTACATGTGCTTCAGCAAGACGCCGGCCCTTTCGCCCAGCGGCAACGCCAAACCGTTCGACTCCTCGGCCGACGGCACGATCCTGGGAGAAGGGCTCGGCATAGTCGTGATCAAGCGCCTGGCCGACGCCGAGCGCGATGGCGACAAGATCTATGCGGTGATCCGCGGCGTCGGCTCTTCAAGCGACGGCAAAGGGGACGCGATTTACGCCCCCAGCGCCGCCGGACAGAAAAAAGCGCTGCGGGAGGCCTACGATCGCGCCGGAGTCACCCCCGACAGTATCGGTCTGCTGGAAGCTCACGGCACCGGCACCAAGGTCGGCGACGCGGTCGAAGTCAACGCTCTGCGCGAAGTTTTCGGCGAAGCCGAAACCCCCTGGTGCTCACTGGGATCGGTAAAATCCCAGATCGGACACACCAAGGCCTCCGCCGGAGCGGCGGGGATGATCAAGGCTGCGCTGGCCCTGCACCACAAGGTGCTGCCGCCGACGATCAAGCTGCAAAAGCCGCTGGACGAGGTAACCTCCGGCCGCACCCCGTTCTACCTGGCAACTGAAAAGCGCCCCTGGCTGCCCCACGGCAACACGCCGCGCCGGGCCGGCGTCAGCGCCTTCGGTTTCGGCGGCTCCAACTTCCACCTGGTGCTGGAGGAATACCGCCCCGAAAAGGATGCAACGGAGTGGAACGGCAACGTCCAGATTTTCGCCTTTTCCGGCGCCGATGCCTCCGGACTGGATGCCGCCCTGGCAACAATACCACTCCAGGCTTCCTGGAACGAGCTGAGGGGTTCGGCGGCAGCTTCGCGGGCCTCGTTCAACAGCAGTGCAAACTGCCGGCTGACGCTGGTTGTGGAGCGTAACCAGACCCAACTGGCCACGCTGGTTGCCAACGCCCGTAATATGCTGCAGAAAAATCCGCTGACCGGCTGGAACACACCCGACGGCGCCAGTTATGCCTGCGGAGCGAAGAACGGTGCCCTGGGCATGCTCTTCCCGGGCCAGGGAGCACAGTACACCGGCATGCTCAGGGACCTGTCCTGCCGTTTCCCCCAGGCGCTGCAGACCCTGGCCGCCGCCGATGCAGGCTACGGCAAGGTCGATGGCAAGCTGCTGTCCGACCTGATCTACCCGGCCACCGCCTTTGATGCGGAAACTCGTGAGCGCCAGGAAGAGCAGCTGCGGGCGACCGAAGCCGCCCAGCCGGCCATCGGCGCGGTCAGCCTGGCTGCGCTGAAGATCCTTGAATCGTTCGGCATCGCCCCGGAAGCGGTGGCAGGCCACAGCTACGGCGAACTGACCGCCCTCTGCGCGGCCGGCATGTTCGATGAGACCGTGCTGCACGAGCTGTCACGGCTGCGCGGCCGCCTGATGGGCGCCGGCGGCGGCGACAAGGGCAGCATGCTGGCGGTTCCCGCCCCCCTGGCGACCGTCGAGCAGATCATCGCCGAAGAAGGACTGGAGCTGGTGATCGCCAACCGCAACGCCCCCTCCCAGGCGATCCTGTCCGGAACTACGGCCGAGATCGAACGGGCCGCAAAGATCCTTGCCGGCCGCAAACTCTCCTGCAAGCGCCTGCCGGTGGCTGCCGCTTTCCACAGCCCGCTGGTGGCCGATGCCGCGGCGCCGTTCCTGGCCGCGCTGGATAAGATCGATTTCAAGGCCACCCGGATTCCGGTTTACGCCAACAGCACCGCGGCAGTATACCCGACCGGCACCGACGCTGCCAAGGCACTGCTGGCCGGGCAACTGGCCAGGCCGGTGGAGTTCGTGGACGAGATCGAAGCGATGTACGCCGCCGGTGTACGGACTTTTGTCGAAGTCGGCCCTGGCGCCAGGCTGACCGGCCTGGTTTCGGCCATCCTGGGTCAACGCGAACATGTGGCGCTGGCGCTGGACGCAGCGGGTGGCAAACGCTCCGGCCTGTACGACCTGGCCCGCGTTCTGGCAAAACTGGTCGCGCTCGGCTGCGATGCGCGCCTTTGCGACTGGGACGGAGACTACCGGCCGGCCGTTGCCAGCGGCAAGAAGCCGCTGATGACGGTGCCGATCTGCGGAGCCAACTACGTAAAACCGAAACCACAGCGTCCGGCGGTTGCCCGTGCAGCAGCAGCGGTTTCCGCACCACAAACGGCGGTAATACCGGCAGCGCCCGTTCACTACACAGTACCCACGGCAACCGTTCAGACCCCGCTTTCACGGGACGCGCTGGCCGAATCGCTGCGGGTGACCAGGGAAGGCATGGCGGTGCTGCAGAAGATGCAGGAGGAAACCGCCCAGTTGCACCGCCGTTTCCTGGAAGGACAGGAAACCGCCAGCCGCACCATCCAGACCCTGCTGGAACAGCAGCAGACCATGCTGCAGGGGGGCAGTGTCGCTGCGTACGCATTCACGGTTCCGGCTGCAGCGCCTGCTGTTGCCGCTTCGCCGTCAGCCGCGCCTGCCCGCGTCAGCGCACCGGCTCCGCTGCAACCGGCCGCTGCCCCGACAGCCGCCGTCGCACAACCGGCCCCGGACAGGATCACCGAAACGTTGTTGGCGGTGGTGGCCGAGAAAACCGGCTATCCGGTCGAAATGCTGGAACTGGACATGGGCATGGATTCTGACCTGGGCATCGATTCAATCAAGCGCGTGGAGATCCTCTCGGCGCTGCAGGAACGCATCCCCGGTTCGCCGGTGATCGGACCAGAGCACCTGGGCACACTGCGAACGCTGGGCGAAATCGCAGGGCACCTGGGAGCAGGCGCACAGACGGCGGCGCCGGTCGCGTCAGCAGCAGCGGCAACCGTACCCGACAACGTCACCGAAACCCTGCTGGCGGTGGTGGCCGAGAAGACCGGCTATCCGGTCGAAATGCTGGAACTGGACATGGGCATGGATTCCGACCTGGGCATCGATTCCATCAAGCGCGTCGAGATCCTCTCGGCACTGCAGGAACGCATCCCCGGTTCGCCGGTGATCGGCCCCGAACACCTGGGCACGCTGCGAACGCTGGGTGAGATTGCCCGCCACCTGGGAGCCGGCGCACAGACGGCGGCGCCGGTCGCATCAGCCACAGCGGCAA
>MGZK01000024.1:15790-15923 GCA_001802125.1 Geobacteraceae bacterium GWC2_55_20 | reverse complement strand
GTCGAGATCCTCTCGGCGCTGCAGGAGCGCATCCCCGGTTCGCCGGTGATCGGACCAGAGCACCTGGGCACGCTGCGCACGCTGGGCGAGATTGCAAAACATCTGGGAGCCGGCGCACAGACGGCGGCACCGA
>MGZK01000024.1:0-15739 GCA_001802125.1 Geobacteraceae bacterium GWC2_55_20 | reverse complement strand
GGCATGGATTCCGACCTGGGCATCGACTCGATCAAGCGGGTCGAGATCCTCTCGGCGCTGCAGGAGCGCATCCCCGGCTCGCCGGTGATCGGCCCCGAACATCTGGGCACGTTGCGCACGCTGGGCGAGATTGCCCGCCACCTGGATTCAGGAGCAGCCTTGAAACCCGCTCCCGTCGCAAATACCGCGCAACCGGTCAACCTACCTGTCGATAACAGCGCCGACGTTAACCGCAGCACGATCATCCCCTGTACGCTGGAAAACACCGCCGACAGCATCGCTGTCGCCAAGGAAGGCGAACTGTGGGTGACCGACGACGGTTCGGCCTTCTCCGAAGAACTCTGTTCACTGCTGCGCGCAAACGGCCGCACCGTAAGACTGGTTTCCGTGGAGGAAGCTGACCGGATCGCGGCCAGCGTGGATATGGCGGCGCTGGTGATCGTAGCTCCGGCGGCCGGCACTGACGACCGTTTCCTTGAAAACGCCTTCCTGCTGCTGAAAAGCGCCGCTCCGGCCCTGCGCCGGGCCGGTGGCACCGGCGGCGCGCTCTTCACGACCATCTCCCGCCTGGACGGATTCTTCGGTTGCGCGGATGGCACAGCGCTCGGCGACCCGCTCTCGGGCGGACTGGCCGGGCTGCTCAAGACCGCCGCCCGTGAATGGCCGGACGTAACCTGCAAGGCCATCGATCTGGGTCTTTTTGCCGATGCGACGGAGTCGGCCCGTGCTGTGTCCGACGAGCTCTTTCGCAGCGGCCCGGGCGAAGTGGGTCTGACTCCCGGGAGCCGGATCGGCCTGGCGCTGGCCGAACTGCCCGAACTACCAGTCCCTCTCTCACCGCCGGTCCAGGCCGGTGAAGTCATCGTAGCGACCGGCGGCGGACGAGGCGTGACTGCGGCGGTAGCGGTGGCGCTGGCCCAGGCCTACCGGCCGCTATTGGTGCTGCTGGGACGCAGCCCGGAACTGACTCCCGAACCGGCCTGGCTGGAAGCGCTGACCGAAGAGAGCCGCATCAAGCGGGCCATCCTCGACCACGCCACGGGAAAGATGCATCCCAAGGCGATTGAAGAGCAGTATCAGGCGATTCTGGCCGGACGCGAACTGCGCACTACCCTGGCCCGAGTCGAGGCTGCCGGAGGTAAAGCGCTTTACCGCTCCGTAGATATCCGCGACACCGACGCCGTCAGCGCGCTGCTGACGGAGATTCGCCGGGAGCACGGTCCGATCCGGGGCATCATCCATGGCGCCGGCGTACTGGCCGATCGTTTGATCATGGACAAGACCCGCGAGCAGTTTGCCCAGGTCTACGGCACCAAGGTCAGCGGGTTGCGCACGCTGCTGGCCGCGACCGCCGGTGATGATCTCCGTTTCATCGCGCTGTTCGCCTCCACCACCGGCCGTTTCGGACGCACCGGCCAGGCCGACTATGCCGTGGCCAACGAGGTGCTCAACAAACTGGCCCAGAACGAGGCGCGCCGCAGGCCTGGCTGTCGTGCGGTCAGCATCAACTGGGGTCCGTGGGACGGCGGCATGGTCACGCCCGCGCTGAAGAAGGTCTTTGCCGGTGAAGGCATCGAACTGATCAGCCTGGCCAAGGGTAGCGAACTGTTGATCAGGGAGATCGCCGCCACGGATGGCCCGGTTGAGGTGGTGGCGCTGGCCGGCACGGCCGGAATGGTCGGCAAAGCCGGCGCGAACCAGAGCCGGGCCAGGTCG
Organism: Geobacteraceae bacterium GWC2_55_20; assembly: GCA_001802125.1. GTDB lineage: Bacteria > Desulfobacterota > Desulfuromonadia > Geobacterales > Pseudopelobacteraceae > JACRCG01. Next base: position 14,023 of record MGZK01000024.1, on the reverse strand, counting down.
AAACCGCTCTCGGAAGCCTTCAGCCTGACCCTGGGGGTTGCCGACTACCCCTTTCTGCGCTCGCATGTAATGGACGGCAAGGCGGTTCTGCCGATGGCCATGGTCGTGGAATGGCTCTCCCACGGAGCGCTGCACGGCAATCCCGGTTTCCGCTTCCACGGTTTCAACGACCTGAGGATCTGTAAGGGGGTCATCTTCGAACCGGACCGCCCCTACACTGTTCAAATCATGGCCGGAAGGGCCGAAAAACGCGATTCGCTCCACATCGTGACGGTCGAACTGACCGGAAGCGGAACAGAAGGCCGCCCGCTGCTGCACGCCAAGGGCGAGATCGTGCTGGCACGGCAACTGCCGGAAGGGATCCGTTCGATTCCTGAACTGCCATCGGCCCCCTACATTCCGCTGGACGGGCTGGTTTACAACCCCAAACACCTGTTTCACGGCCCCGACCTGCAGGGGATCCAGCAAATCGAAAGCTGTTCAGCGAAAGGGATTTCCGCCATCGTCGGCACGGCTCCGCAACCATCCGCCTGGATCAGACAGCCATTCCGCAGCGACTGGCTCTCCGATCCGCTGGTGATGGACTCCGCCTTCCAGCTGATGATCCTGTGGAGTTTCGAACGTTTCGGTTCCGGCTCGCTCCCCTGCTTTGCCGGGCGCTACCGTCAGTATCACGACTCCTTCCCCCGCGAAGGCGTCCAGATCCTGGTGCGCGTCACCGCCGAACGTGAACATGGCGCCACCGCCGACATGGAATTTCTGGACCGGCAGACCGGCAAACTGGTGGCGCGGCTGGAAGGATACGAATGCGTGATCGATCCTTCGCTGGGGCGCGCCTTCCAGCTCAACCAGCTGCCGCAGGACAAGCAGAACGAACTGAGAGCCGCCTGAAATGCAGCCGGCATCATCGGTAGCAATTGTCGGGATCGGCGGCATCTTTCCCGATGCGCCCGATCTCGGGCGTTTCTGGGACAACATCCGCCTCGGCAACAGCGCCGCCCGCGAGGTCCCGGCCGGGAGATGGCATATCCCGGCCGAAGCCGCCTTCGATCCCGAGGTCGGCAAGGCCGACCACGTCTATTCCCGCAACGGCTGTTTCATCGAAGAGATCCCTTCCATAACCTCCCTGTCCGGCCTGGCGCTACCCCATGAACGCCTGGCCGGACTTGACCCGCTCTTCCACCTGCTGATCAATGCCGGAAAACGCGCCTACGACGACGGCGTCACCGAACCGCTGGACCGCTCCCGCATCGGCGTCATCATCGGCAACCTGGCACTGCCCAGCGAAACCTCCGCCCGGCTCTCGCGCCAATGGCTGGGCAGGACCTTCGAGGAGAAACTGCTGGGACACTCCGGCCAGAGCGAATCAACAAACCCGCTCAACCGCTATGTGGCCGGCTTGCCGGCTGGAATGCTGGCGGCCGCGCTCGGCCTGGGCGGGGGCTGCTGCACCCTGGACGCCGCCTGCGCCTCCTCGCTCTACGCGATCAAACTGGCAACCGACGAACTGCTGTCCGGCCGCGCCGACGCGATGCTGACCGGCGGACTCTCGCGACCCGACCCGCTCTATACCCAGATGGGCTTCTCCCAGCTGCGCGCCCTGTCGCGCCGGGGGATCTGCTCGCCTTTCGACGCCTCCGGAGACGGCCTGGTGGTCGGAGAAGGGGCCGGCATCTTTCTGCTCAAACGCACCGAAGACGCTATTGCCCACGGCGACCGGATCTACGGCGTAATCCGCGGCATCGGCCTGGCCAACGATGTGGGCGGCAGCCTGCTGGCGCCGCTTTCCGAAGGGCAGCTGCGGGCGATGCGGGCCGCCTACGCCCGGGCCGGCTGGGAGCCGCGGGACGTGGACCTGATCGAATGCCACGCCACCGGCACGCAGGTCGGCGACGCCACCGAGGTTGCCAGCCTGCGCGAGCTGTGGGGCGATTTGCGGCCAAGCGGGCCACCCTGCATCATCGGTTCGATCAAGTCCAACATCGGCCACCTGCTGACCGCCGCCGGCGCCGCCGCGCTGACCAAGGTGCTGCTGGCCATGGGCGAGGGACAGCTGCCCCCCACCGCCAATTTCAGCGCCCCGCAAGCGGGAATGGACCTGGACAACAGCCCGTTCCGGGTACTGAATGAAGCCATCCCCTGGCAGCGCCGTTCCGACGACACCCCAAGACGGGCAGCGGTCAGCGCCTTCGGTTTCGGAGGCATCAACGCCCACCTGCTGGTTGAGGAGTGGCTGCCCAAAAACGGGCCGCCCAAGGCGACCAGGCATGAACAGAAACCCAAACCGCGGACTGAGATCGCGGTGGTAGGCTTGGATGCGCGCTTCGGCCCCTGGCAATCGCTGCGTTCCTGCCAGGAACGGATTCTGGGCGGCACGTCCCACAGCGCCCCCACACCACCGCTGAAATGGTGGGGAGCGGAAGAGAGCGCCTGGTTCAGGGAGGAGGGGCTGCACGAGACCCCCTTTAACGGTTATTACCTGGATGAAGTCGAAGTGGCCTCGGATCAGTTTCGGATTCCACCGCGCGAGATGGAGGAGATGCTGCCCCAGCAGATCCTGATGCTCAAGAGCGCCGCCGGCGCCATGGCCGACGCCGGCCTGGACCGGGAGGACAACCTGCGGTCCGGGGTCTTCATCGGCATCGCCTTCGACCTGAGCAGCACCAATTTCAGCTTCCGCTGGTCGCTGGCGCAGCAGGCCGCCGCATGGGCCAAAGAGCTGGGAAGGGACCTGTCGCCGCAAGAGCTGGCGGCCTGGACCGCGCAACTGCGTGACGACGCCGGACCGCCGTTGAACGCCAACCGCACCATGGGCGCTCTGGGCAACATCGTCGCCAGCCGCATCGCGCGGGAGTTCCGCTTCGGCGGTCCCAGCTTCACCCTTTCCAGCGAGGAAAGTTCCGGCATCCGCTCACTGGAAACTGCCGTGCGGCAGCTGCAGAGCGGCGAGATCGACAAGGCGCTGGTGGGGGCGGTGGATCTGGCCGGAGACCTGCGGGCGGTTCTCGGGCAGCACGCCGACAGAAACTTCTCCCCTTCCGGCCGGGCGCTCCCCTTTGACCAGAAGGCGGACGGCGCCATTGTCGGCGAGGGGGCCTGCTCGGCGGTACTCAAGCGGCTTGACGATGCCGAGCGCGACGGAGACAGGATCTACGCGGTTATCCGCGGGATCGGCAGTTCCAGCGGCGACACGGTCATTCCCGACGGAGCCGCCTATGGTCAGGCCCTGGAGCGGGCCTACAGCGACGCCGGCGTCAACCCGGCCACCATCTCCTACCTGGAAGCCCACGGCAGCGGACATCCGTCCGAGGATCGCATGGAAGCCGCCGCACTGGAGAGCTTCTTCGCCAGCGCCCAGACCGACGATTCCGCTGCGCATAAGGAGCGCACCTGCGCCGTTTCCAGCATTACCGGCGACATCGGCCACACCGGCGCCGCATCCGGCCTGGCCTCCTTTGTACGGGGCTGCCTGGCGCTTTACCAGCAGATCATCCCCCATTGTCGCGGGATAGAAAACCCCTGCCCCGAACTGGCCGGTTCCGGTCCGCTCTACCTGCCGCGCACCCCGCGTTACTGGCTGCGCAACCGGGCCGAGGGGCCGCGCCGCGCCGGCGTCAGTGTCTTCGGAGTGGACGGCAGCTGCAGCCATATCGTGCTGGAAGGGTGGGACAACATACCGCCCCGCCTTGAGACCGACCGAATAGCGCCGTTGGGAGCCGGAACGGAATGCCTTTTCAGCATCACCGGAGAAAACCCGGCCGAACTGGCCCGCGGGCTCGACCTCCTGCGCCTGCGCTGCAACCGCACGCCTGACAGCGACCTGTATTCCATGGGGCGTGAATGGCATGCCCGAGCCGAGACACCCGACGACAAGCCATGCGCGATCGCGCTGGTGGCACGCAACCGGGATGAGTTGTCAACCCTGATCGACCACGGCCTTGATCTGCTCGGCAACCATGGCGACCGGTCCGGATTGAGCGCCCATCCCTCGCTGCATGACCGGCTGTTTTACTCCACCGACCCGCTTGGCCGGGACGGCAAACTGGCCTTTGTCTTCCCCGGCTCCGGCAACCACTACCCCGGCATGTGCAGCGAACTTTCCTGCCGCTGGCCGGAGATCTTCCGGCGACAGGATGCTGAAAACCTCTACCTGCGCAGCCAGTTCCAGCCGGAGAGGTTCTGGAACGGCGCCCCCCTGGCTGAAATAAACGAGAACCACCGGGCCGTGATCTTCGGACAGGTGGCCACCGGCTGCGCGGTCAGCGATATCGTCCGCAGCTTCGCGGTACAGCCCCAGTCGGTGATCGGCTACAGCCTGGGAGAATCGGCCGGGCTGTTCGCGCTGGGCGCCTGGCACGACCGGGACGGCATGCTGACCCGCATGCGCAATTCGACCCTCTTCACCCATGATCTGGCCGGCGAGTGCCGTGCCGCCCGCCGCGCCTGGAAGCTCAAGGAGGGTGAACAGGTGGAATGGAGCATCGGCGTGGCCGTTGCTCCGTCAGAGGAGGTGCGGGCCGCTCTGCAAGGGTTCCGCCGCGTCTACCTGCTGATCGTCAACACCCCTGATGAATGCGTGATCGGCGGCGAGGCCGGCCAGGTGGCGCAGGCCGTGCAGCAGCTCGGCTGCCGCTTCTTCCCGCTCCACGGTGTGACCACGGTCCACTGCGAGGTGGCCCGGGAAGTGGGCGGCCCATACCGGCAACTGCATCTCTTCCCCACCACCCCGCCACCCGGAATCCGCTTCTACAGCGGCGCCGCCGGAGCACCCTACGAGGTCAACCGCGAGAGCGCGGCCGATTCGATACTGGCCCAGGCGCTTAAAGGAATCAACTTCCCCAACGTGATCGAACATGCCTACGCCGACGGCGTGCGCCTGTTCCTGGAGATGGGACCGGGCAGTTCCTGCAGCCGGATGATCGGCAGCATCCTGCAGGATCGTCCGCATCTGGCCAGGTCGGCCTGCCATCCGGGACAGGACCCCAATTCGGGGCTGTTACGGCTTCTGGCCCAACTGGTTGCGGAACGTGTACCGCTGGACCTGTCGCCACTGTTCGCCGCGCCTCCGGCCCGGCTCCAGCTCTCCGGCAAGGGGGGGACGGTCAGGATTTCCTCCGGCGGCGCACCGTTTCAGCCGTCGCTGCCTCCACGCCGGACCCGGCCGGCGGCACAGGCTCCGGCGCCACCAGCCGTTGCACGGCAGATGTCGCAACTGGCGGACATGACCATTCCTCCCCGCAGGCCGGATGAGGCTTCCAGCGACCGGCTACCGCTTGAGCCGGTGATCAGGGAATTTGCCGCTGTCCAGGAAGCGCGCCTCAAGGCCCACGAAGCCTACCTGAAGGTATCCGACACGCTGACCAGCTCGATGGCCAAGGCACTGGCGCTGCAGGCTTCACTGCGTCAGGCGCTGGGGGATGACGCAATTCCACAGGATGCCCCGCAAACAATTCCCTCCCGTCAAGGGAGGGGGAATGACAAGCCCTGCGTCTTCAACCGCGAGATGTGCATGGAATTCGCGATCGGCAGCGTCGCCCGCATGCTCGGCCCCGAATTTGCCGAGGCGGACAGTTTCCCGACCAGGGTGCGACTGCCGGACGCACCGCTGATGCTGGTGGACCGGATCGTGGCGCTGGAGGGGGAGGCCCGCTCCATGACCAGCGGCCGGGTCGTGACCGAACATGACATCCATCCCGACGCCTGGTACCTGGACGGCGGACGGATTCCGACCTGCATCGCGGTCGAGGCAGGGCAGGCAGATCTGTTCCTGTCCGGCTACCTGGGGATTGACTTCATCACCCGCGGCCTGGCGGTCTACCGCCTGCTGGATGCTGTGGTCACCTTTCACCGCGGACTGCCGGGCCCGGGCGAGACAATCCATTACGATATCCGCATCGAACGCTTTTTCCGCCAGGGTGACACCTACCTGTTCCGCTTCCGCTTCGATGCCACGGTCAATGGCCGGCCGCTGTTGACCATGCGCGACGGCTGCGCCGGATTCTTCACCAGCCAGGCCCTGGAGGCCGGCCGTGGGATCGTGCGGCCGGCCATCGACCTGCGCCCGACCAGCGGCATCCGCCCCGACGACTGGCGGGAGCTGGCGCCGCTGGCGGTCGAGAGCTACGATGCCGCCCAACTGGACCGCCTGCGTGCAGGCGACCTGCCGGGCTGTTTCGGCCCGCTCTTTGCCGGACTCAACCTGACCCGGCCGCTGACTATTCCCGGCGGACGGATGCAGCTGGTGCACCGGGTGATCGAGATCAACCCGACCGGCGGACGCTACGGCCTGGGACAGATCCGGGCCGAAGCCGACATTCATCCCGACGACTGGTTCATCACCTGCCACTTCGTCGACGACCGGGTCATGCCCGGCACGCTGATGTACGAATGCTGCATGCACACGCTACGCATCTACCTGCTGCGCATGGGCTGGGTGGCCGAAAGCGCAGGCTCGGCCTGGGAACCGCTGCCGGGGATCGCCAGCAAACTCTGCTGCCGCGGCCAGGTGCTGGAAACCACCCGGGTTGTTACCTATGAAGTCAGTATCCGCGAGCTGGGCTACGGCCCGGAGCCGTACAGCATCGTCGATGCGCTGATGTACGCCGACGGCAAGCCGATCGTGGAAATCACGAACATGTCGGTGCGCCTGACCGGCACGACCAGGGAACGACTGACAGCAATGTGGGGTGGGCATTCTCTGACCCATCCCCCTCCCGACCTCCCCCTTGAAGGGGGAGGAGCCAAAATGCCCCCTCCCCTTCAAGGGGAGGGTTGGGGTGGGGATGGGGTTTACATCCGCAAACCGGCCCTCTACACCAAGCAGCAGATCCTGGCCTACAGTAACGGCAACCCGTCGGAGGGATTCGGGGAACCGTACCGGATCTTCGACAGCGGTCGCAAGATCGCCCGGCTGCCCGGCCCTCCCTTCCAGTTCATGGACCGGGTTACCGCGCTCAGGGGCGAACCGTGGCGGATGACCGCCGGGGCCATGGCCGAGGCGCAGTACGACATCCCGGCCAACGCCTGGTATTTCGCGGTCGAGCGCCAGCCGCGCATGCCCTTCGCGGTACTGCTGGAAGCCGCGCTGCAACCCTGCGGCTGGCTGGCGGCCTACGTCGGCTCGGCCCTGACCAGCCCCAGCGATATCTCCTTCCGCAACCTGGGGGGAGATGCGATCCAGCACCGCCCGGTCACACCGGAAAGCGGCACGCTGACCTGCAGCGCCACGATGAAGAAAGTCGCCACCAGCGGCGGCATGATCATCCAGGAATATGACTTCAGCGTTGCCGACCGCCACGGAGTCCTCTACGAGGGGGAGACGATGTTCGGCTTCTTCTCGAAAGAGGCGCTGGCGGCCCAGGTCGGCATCCGCGACGCAAAGCCATACCAGCCAACCAGGCAGGAGGCTGAGCGGAGCCGAAGCCTGACCTACCCGCAAACGGCGCCCTTCCCGGACACTCAGCTGCGGATGATCGACCGGATCGAACTGTTCGCAGCGGATGGCGGCCCGGCCGGCCTCGGCTACCTGCGCGGCGTCAAGGATGTGGATCCGGAGGAGTGGTTCTTCAAGGCCCATTTCTACGAGGACCCGGTCACGCCCGGCTCGCTGGGGCTGGAGTCGTTCCTGCAGCTGGCCAAGTTCGCCGCGGTGCAGCGCTGGGGCTGGAACCCGGGTGACACGCTGGCCGCCGTGGCACTGGAAAAACGGCACCGTTGGCTCTATCGCGGGCAGATTGTGCCGGCCAACAGCAAGGTCACGGTGGAGTGCTGGATCACCGCCGTCGATGAACATACGCGCACACTGACCGCCGACGGCTTCCTGTCGGTGGATGGCAAGACTATTTACCAGATGAATGATTTTTCGGTACGGATGGAGTAGGAGTTAAATGAAGTACACCAAAGTGATAATCGAAGCCCTTGACTACCAGCTGGCGCCGGTAGTCGTTTCATCAACCGAGCTGGAATCCCGCCTGGAGCCGCTCTACCGCCAGCTCCACATTGCGCCGGGACAGCTGCAGGCGCTGACCGGAATCCGCGAGAGGCGCTGGTGGGAACCGGGCTATCCGCTTTCCCAGGGGGCGATCGCCGCCGGTAATAAAGCGCTGGCGGCAAGCGGAATTTCCGCCGCCGAGATCGGCGCGCTGATCTACACCGGCGTCTGCCGGGAACAGTTCGAGCCGGCCACCGCCTGCCGCGTAGCAGCCGGGCTGGGTGTCGGCGGGCACGCCGCGGTCTTCGACCTCTCCAATGCCTGCCTGGGGGTACTGAACGGCATCCTGGATGTGGCCAACCGCATCGAGCTGGGGCAGATCCGGGCCGGGCTGGTGGTCTCCTGCGAGAGCGCCCGCGAGATCAACGAGATCATGATCGCCCGCATGCTGGAAGAATGTAACATGCAGCACTTCGCAACATCGCTGGCCACCCTGACCGGCGGCTCCGGGGCCGTGGCGGTGCTGCTGACCGACGGCTCCTTTTCCGGCTCCGCCCGCCGCCGCCTGCTGGGCGGCACCACCCAGGCCGCCCCGGAACACCACGGGCTCTGCCTGTGGGGCATCACCCCGGACGGCAAGGGGGGCTACCGTCAATCGATGAGCACCGACGGCGTCAATGTGATGAATTACGGCGTCGAACTGGGACGCCGCACCTGGGAGGCCTTCCTGCCCCAGGTCGGCTGGCGCGCCGAGGATGTGGACCGGGTGATCTGCCACCAGGTCGGTTCGGCCCACCAGAGCGCGATCCTGAAAACCCTCGGTATCCCAGCCGACAAGGACTTCACCACCTTTGAATTCCTGGGCAACATGGGCACCGTCTCGCTGCCGCTGACCGCCGCTCTGGCGGCCGAACGCGACATGCTGGAGGCGGGTGACAAGGTCGCCCTGCTCGGTATCGGCAGCGGCCTGAACTGCCTGATGCTGGGAGTGGAGTGGTGACCAGCAGCGCACTTTCCAAGGAATACCCCTTCAGCGGACACGAGCTGAATATTGAAGGCTTGAACTACCACTATCTGGACGAGGGGAGCGGCGACCCGGTCGTGATGGTCCACGGCAACCCCTCCTGGTCGTTCTACTACCGCAACCTGGTGCTGGCCCTGCGCGACCGCTACCGCTGCATCGTCCCGGACCATATCGGCTGCGGCTTCTCGGATAAACCGGGTGACGACCGTTATGACTATACCCTGCCCCGCCGGGTGGACGACCTGGAGCGGCTGCTGGAGCATCTGGGACTGACCCGAAAAATCACGCTGGTCGTGCACGACTGGGGCGGAATGATCGGCATGGCCTACGCGGTCCGCCATCCTGAGCGGATCAGGCGGCTGGTGATACTTAACACCGGGGCCTTCCCCCTTCCGGCGGCAAAACCTTTCCCGCTGGGCCTCAAAATCTGTCGCGACACACAACTGGGCGCCCTGCTGGTGCGCGGCATGAACGCCTTCAGCCGCGGCGCTTCCTGGGTCGGCTGCAAGCGCAACCCTATGACACCTGAGCTGCGCTGCCTGTACCAGCTGCCCTACGACTCCTGGAAGAACCGCATCGCCACGCTGCGTTTCGTACAGGACATCCCGCTGGCTCCCGGTGACCGCAATTACGAGCTGATCAGCCAGGTTGCCGAAGGAATCAACCAGTTCCGCAGCCTGCCGATGCTGATTCTCTGGGGAGAAAAGGACTTTGTCTTCGACCACCACTTCCTGGCCGAATGGCAGCGCCGCTTCCCCGAGGCGGAGGTTCACAGTTATCCGGATTGTGGCCACTATATCCTTGAAGATGCCAAAAGCGAGGTCATACCATTGATCTCCGCCTTCCTGGACCGGACTTCAATTTAATTTCAAACATTCTAAAGGAAACCATATGACCACCCTCCCCCAATGCCCCTCATGCAGTTCGGAGTACACCTACGAAGACGGCGAGATGTTCGTATGCCCGGAATGCGCCCATGAATGGCCAAAAGCGGCTGCGGAGAGCGTGGAGACCGGCAGCGTCGTGCGTGACGCCTTCGGCAACCAGCTCAACGACGGCGACTCGGTCACCGTGATCAAGGACCTGAAAATCAAGGGATCGTCAGCAGTGGTCAAGGTCGGCACCAAGGTCAGGAACATTCGCATCATCTCGGGAGACCACGATATCGACTGCAAGATCGACGGCATCGGCGCCATGCAGCTGAAATCGGAGTTCGTCAAGAAGGCTTGAGACGCTATGTATTCTTAGCGTTATTTGCGCTTTTTCGCCAATAGCCCCAGACTTCAAAAAGCAAAAAGCCGTCTCGCGACGGCTCTGTTGTATGGTTCTCCGGTTGAATGATTCCTATTTTCTGACAACCATGCGCCGCTGCATGCGGCCGCCCATGGCTGCCATCTGATGCTTCTGCAGGGCGCCCAGACTCTCCAGGTGGAACTGGAACCACAGGTCTCCGTAAGCGCGCATGTTCATTTTCTTGCCCTTTTCCAGGGACTCCAGATTGTCCTTCAACTTTTCATCGCCGGGAAGCTTCTTCAGTCCCTTGGCCAGGATCTCCTTGGCCTTGGCGTTGTCGCCGCTTTCGTTCATGCAATAGGCGTACAGGCTCCAGAGCATGGATTCCTTGCCGTTCCACTGCACGGCTTTATCAAAGGTGCTGATCATCTTGTCCTTCTTCTGGCGCTTCATGTAGGAAACAGCCAGCATCGCCATGGCGGCCCAATTTTTAAAGAACGATTTTTCAAGATAGGGGAAGGCGTTGGCGAAGTCGCGTTTCATGTAGTAGATCATGCCGATCTGGGAATTGATCTGGCCATCCACATACAACTGCCATTTGCTGTACTGCAGGGCATCCTTAAGTTCGCGGATCGCCTTTTCGAATCGGGGAGGCTGGGCCTGGAGATCCTTGCCGGCGGTTTCTAGCGAAGCCATCACCTTTTTCATGGTTATGCGCGAAAACAGCACGAATACAAGCGCAAATACGATCAGCGCGATCATCAGCGCAATCCACCAGGAGAGCTTGAGGACAAGCATCAGTATCAGTAGCACCGCGGTAGAGGCGCCCGCGGAGATGAGAATGTTATACATCGGGAATTCCTTTCGTTGTTTCGGCCATGGGGGTAAGCGGGAGTCAGCTCTTGGGCGTTGCCGGAACCATCTCTCCGTTCTTTTCGGTAAACTTGGCGATTATGATGCGGCGTCCGGGTTTGAGCGCCACCGTAGCCTTAAGGTTGTTCCAGGCGGTCAGAAGTTTGGTGGAAACATTGAAACGCTTGGCCAGAACGCCGAGTGTGTCGCCCTTCTTGACGGTATAGTATTTGGAATAATTGCCCTTGTTTACGGTCGCGCGCGCCGTGCGGCCCTCGCGGCTGAAGTCGACGGTCTGCTTGACCGGCACGATCAGGGTCTTGCCGGACAGGCGGTTCTTGGCGTTCAGACCGTTCAATTCGGCCAGCGCAACCGGTGTCGTGCCGAAACGACGGGCGAGGCTCTTCAACGAGTCCCGTTTGCCGGCCTTGTAGCGGGTGTAGAGAATCTTTTCGGTGAAGCGCTGATCTTCCGGAATCTTGGCGTATTCAAGTTCGAACTGCTGTTTGGTCCCCTTGGGGATCTTGAGCTGGTAATCGGGATAATTGGGTGGGGTGCACCAGTGCCGCAGGTCAGGATTAAGTTCCTTGATGGTCTCGTAGGTGGTGCCGCTCAGTTTTGCCGTCAGTTCCAGGTTCGTGCGTGAAGGGATCGTGACGGTGTCGAATTCGATCGGCGGCAGATAGGCCACATCGGAAAAACCGTAGCGGGCCGGATCCTTGGCGATGATCGCCGCCGCCAGCAGTTTGGGGACGTATTCCTTGGTTTCGCGCTTAAGGTACGATCCCTGGGAAATTTCCCAGAAGTCGCTGGTGTTGTACATGCTGATGGCCCGCAGGATCTTGTTCTCGCCGGCGTTGTAACCGGCTGCCGCCAGATACCAGTCCCCCTTGAACATTCCGTACAGCTCTTTCATATACAGCGCGGCTGCGGTGGTCGCCTTGACCGGGTCCTTGCGCTCGTCGATCCACTGGTCGATCCGCAGCGAATAGCGGCGTCCGGTATCGGAAATGAACTGCCACGGGCCGACCGCATTGGCCCAGGAACGGGCGTGCAGATGGAATCCGCTCTCGATCATGGCCACGTAGACCAGGTCCTCCGGCATCCCCTCGCGCTTAAGGATCTCCTTCATCATCGGAATGTAACGGGATGAACGTGAAAGCCAGTGCGAGAAGGACTGCTTGCCCCTGGTCTGGAAATAGTAGAGGAAGTATTCGACCTTGCTGTTCAGGGCCAGCGGGATATCCGATATCGGCAGATCGATATCGGGCAACGCCAGTTCGTTTTGATCAGCGCCGTTGCCATTTATTTCTTCCAGCGAGAACAGGTCGGCCACCGGAGTTGCGGCCGTGGTTTCATCCGCGGCAATTTCGTCCGCCGGAACCAGCGCCGGCGGCTCATTGGCCGGCAGCTGCGGGGCGTTCGGCCGTGTCAGTTCCGCCAGTAGCGGCTGAATCGGCTCGGTGGCCAGCGCGGGTTGGGCGCAGAGCAAAAGTGCCAGAGCAACCGCCGCATGTCTGATGAGGTGAAATTTTATCATAAGTCGTGGGAGTATAAAGGAAGCCGCCCCGAAAGTCAACGCCACTGAAACCCGCTTAATCAGGTGCTTGAGGCGGCTGGTCGCCGTGAATGGTGTCTGCCTGCGGCGTTGCGAGATTGATTTCTTTTTGCATATGCCAGATAAATTCCATTCCGGCCAATACGATAACCCAGCTGGTATAAATCCAGATCATGAAAACCGGCAGCAACGCCAGGGTTCCGTAGATGGCGTTATAGCTGGAAACGCCCATCTGGAGACGGATGTAGACCGATTGTGCCAGCTGCAGGATGGTTCCGGCCGCCAGGCTGCCGATCAGCGCGTTTTTCAGGCTGATGCGCGTGTTGGGAATGAACTTGTAGAGACAGAGCAGTGCGATCCAGGTACTCAGGTAGGGGGTCACCCGGAACAGGGCCAGCTTGTAGCGTCCGAAGCCGGGCAGGCTGAAAAGCCAGCGCAGCAGCTCCTGGTGCTGCAAGCTGGTGGTGATGATGATGGAGAGCGCGATCAATAAAGGGATGCCGAAGATCACGATCAGGTAATCGCGGAGTTTATGGTGGTAGGCCTTGCCGCGCCCAAGTTCGCAGATCTGGTTGAAGGCGTCCTCGGTGGTGTCTAGCGTAGCCATCACCGACAGTATCAGCGCCACCACACCGGCCACACCCAGTGACCCGACGCTGGTACTGTGGATGTAGCCCATGATCTGGGTGACCAGCTCGTGGGAACCGGCGGCAACGCTGGAGAGGATCACCGGGGTCAGGCTGGAATGGAGGTTCAGCAGTTTGAGGATCGTAAATACAATCGCCAGAAAAGGCACCGTCGAGAGCAGGCTGGAAAAGGAGAGCGCCGATGCATAGATGGGGCAGCGATCGTCGAAGAATTTGACCAGCAGCATCCTGGCGGTGCCGGTGAATTTTTGCAGGTGATGATGGATAGACATGAGCTGTTTATACCACAATCAAGTCTGTTCGCACGTCAGGACCTGCCCGTTGCCGATGCGGTTGACTTCGGAAACGATCAGGTCCTGTTTGGCCGGTTTTGTCATGCCCTTGATCTGAAGTTCCCGCCTGCAGGCACTGCCATGGGTGTGACCCGGTTCCAGGTAGACAATCCGCAACGGTTTGCGTGCCCTGAAATACCTGGCCCCCTGTCCGCCGGCATGCTGACGGAAGCGGCGGGCAGGATCGGTGCTGATGCCGGTGTACAATGACCTGTCCGAGCAGAGGATGATGTAGACATTCCAGTTGGTAACTGGCGTGGGATGTTCGTCGCATGGGAGTTGAATCATATGCTGTTCCGCGGATTCCGGCTGCAAAAAAAAGCCCACCGGAAGTGGGCTTTTCAGTCACGTTACGGATGCTACTGTACCGTATCGCGCTCTTTCTGCATCGCCTCACGGCCGGCTTCGATCGCCGATGCCAGGATCGATTTCTTCTCCACGATGGTT
>MGZK01000023.1 GCA_001802125.1 Geobacteraceae bacterium GWC2_55_20 | reverse complement strand
AATGACCGTGGGCGGTATCAATAATGATCACATCGACTCCGGCCTTGATCAGCGCTTCCATACGCGCCTCCATTTCGGCCGTAGGACCAACCGCGGCGCCGGCGCGCAGACGTCCCAGACTGTCCTTGCAGGCAAAGGGATATTTTTTGACCTTCTCGATATCCTTGATTGTAATCAGCCCCTTCAGAAAGCGCTCGTCATCCACCACCAGCAGCTTCTCCACACGGGTATGCTTGAGGAGTTCCTTGGCCTGTTCCAGCGTGGTTCCGACCGGCACCGTCACCAGGTTGCGCTTGGTCATCCGGGCCGAAATGGGCAGTTCGAAATCGGTCTCGAATCGCAGGTCACGGTTGGTCAGAATACCGACCAACTTGCCGTTGGCCTTGGTTACCGGCACTCCGGAGATGCGGTAGCGCTGCATGATATCCAGCGCCTCGCTGATTTTCTGATTGGGGCGCATGGTGATCGGGTCAACGATCATGCCGGACTCGCTCTTTTTAACCTTGTCCACTTCATAGGCCTGGGCCTCGATCGAGAGGTTCTTGTGAATAATGCCGAGCCCCCCTTCACGCGCCATGCAGATCGCGGTGCGAGCCTCGGTAACGGTATCCATCGCGGCGCTGACCAGAGGGATGTTCAGCGGTATGTTTCGGGAGATGCGCGTGGCCAGGTTTGCGTCACGTGGCAGGATCAGGGAGTGGGCAGGAATAAGAAGGACATCGTCAAAGGTAAGACCTTCGACCAGCTTGTCGTAGGGCATATTAGGACTCCTAGAGGATGATAATTTGAATGAAGTTAGTACAGTGTCACGGTCAAGTCAAGGCAAAAGGGGGTATACAAACGGCTGGGCCATTCATTGGTTCAATCGCCGTCGCCAATGATGTCGGCAAACGCCTCAAAGTAACCCGGATGGTAAAGCTTCTTCTCTCCGCGCATTATTCTGACCGCTTCAACCGGCGGGGAGGCAGGACGGTAAGGGCGGTCCATGGTCAGTGCGCAATAGGTATCGCAGATCGCACCGATCTGGGCGCTTTTCGGGATTTCATTCTCGTACAATTGGCGGGGATATCCGGTCCCGTTGTAGCGTTCGTGATGATCCAGCACCATCGAGAGGGAAACCGGATCAGACAAGCCGATCTGGTGCAGCATCTTATGACCGCTGCGCGGATGGTGCCTGACACGCAGATATTCCTGGGGGGTGAGTGTATCACGCTTTTCATGTATATCGTACGAGACATCCAGCATGCCGATATCGTGCAGCATGGCGCCGACACCGATCGGGACCAGTTCTTCGGGAGTCATGCCGAACAGTTTCCTGTGCATATACATGGCAAGTATGGCAACCTGGGCGCTGTGCTTGAAGAGGTATACCTCGTAATGGCTGAATTTTGAAAGCAGCTCCAGCAGATCGAGGCGATCGTCTATAAAGAATTCGTGCTGATCGAGGAAACTCCGGCATTTGGCGCAGATGCCCGGACGGGCCGGGTTTTTGAACACCTCGCCGATATCACTCATCATGATATGGCTGAGAACCAGGTTTTTGGAGGTACGGGAGATCTTTTCGTTACCGCAGATTTGCTTGAGGTTGCTTTCCACATAGAGCAGCACCTCATCGGAATTACAGCTGTCCACATAGACGAATTCCACGCCGCTTTGCCGCAAACGTTCAAGTCCGCTTTCCGAAAGGTCCGTTTCTCCATTTCGATATAGAGTATAATTCACTCCCTGTTTCACATAGAGATCAACAGCGGGAAAATATTCCGGCTCGATGGAATCAAGCACAATCGGTGAAAAATTTTTTGCCATGTAAATCAGCCTCTATCTACAGTCAGAGAGGCAGCACTCATCAGCCGCCCCTCCTGAACCAGTTTTTCGGTCCGTCGGATCATGCATGCACTCATCTCGGGATGAACTCTTCTCTTGAAGAAATGGAAGCCAGTGCCGCCACGATCAGCCTGGCGGCGTTTTCCAGGTCCGCCAGCGAAACCGTCTCAACCGGTGTGTGCATATAGCGGAGCGGAATCTTGACCAGCGCGGTGGCCACTCCGCCGCGCGATATCTGCATCACGTTGGCGTCGGTGCCGGTAGCACGGGGTGTGGCGGTATGCTGCACGGAGATTTTTTCCTTCTCAGCGGTTTTTGAGAGCAGCTCGAACAGATGCGGATTAATATTGGCGCCACGGGCCAGGATCGGACCCTTGCCGAGCGCGACTTCACCGTTGTGCTTTTTCTCCACGTCCGGCTGGTCCGTGGCAAAGTCCACCTCCACGCATATCCCCACATCCGGGTTGATCGTATAGCAGCTGGTGGTGCCGCCGCGCAGCCCGATCTCCTCCTGAACCGACGAGACCCCGTACAGGTCAACCGACAGTTTGCCGGCGGATGCTGCTACCAGGCGAAGCACTTCGGCCACCACGAAACAACCGGCCTTGTCGTCAAAACCGCGCGAGGCGACCCGGTCACCCTGCAGGCGGGTAAACGCGCTTTCAAATGTGACGGCATCCCCTACCCTCACCAGTTTTTGGGCCTCTTTTTTGTCCTGCGCGCCGATATCGATATATTGCGACTCCAGTTTGACCACAGTTTCACGGTCCTTGTTATCCATCAGGTGAATCGGCTTTTTCCCGATCACCCCGGGCAACGGACCGGCGGAGGTGTGGACATTGACCCGCTTGCCGGGTGTCAGATGGGCATCCACGCCTCCGACCGCGGCAAAATACAGGAAACCCTTGTCATCGATATATTTGACCTGCAGTCCGATCTCGTCGGTGTGACCGACGATCATCACCCGCGGCAGGTTCTTCCCCTTGCCGCTGATGCGACCGAAGACGTTGCCCATCACATCGGTGGTCAGCTCATCGCAAAAGGGTGTCACATAATCGCGGAAAATCCGTTGGGCAGGTTGTTCATAACCTGACGGACTGGGGGCATCGAGCAGTTTTTCGAGAAACTTCAGTGAATCCTTGCGCATTGTTGATATACCTCGTTAATGGAGTATTTAAGATCGTTCACCAGATTATACCTGAAATATCCGTTATCCCTCTTGATCATGATTTCTTTTTTATCAAGCGTCATATCCGTAGCGAGCCGAATCCTAACGCCGCGCCCGGCCAGACGCTCCAGGTTGGACCGTTTGTGCCCGGCAACATCCGACAGCCGCGAGGGATGGCAAAACACTTCAACCGAATCGCCTTCCGCCACATAATTGCCGACCAGATCACCGTACAGACCCGAACTAACCAGCTGCCCCAGCGACGGGTGCCAGCAGCCGGCCAGCACGGTGTCGGCATTGAGTCCTTCATCGGCCTGAAGCCCGATGCGGATCACCGGCAGAGCTGCCCGCAACGCTCGGTGCAGAAGCAGCTTGCAAAGCGTCACCCCCTGTTCCAGGCTCAAGGGAAAATACTCTCCGGCGCCATAACGCCGCGCCAGTTCGGTGCCACGAATGACGATCGTCGGATAGATCCGGACAAAATCGGCCCCGGCAGAGATGACCCGCTCCAGCGACATCAGTGACGAATGCGGCGTATCGCCGGGCAATCCCGGCATCAACTGGGCCCCGGCCAGCACCCCCTGCCGTTTGATGCAGCGGATGGCCGCCTCGGATGCGGCCGCCGTATGCCCGCGCCCGGATGCGTCCAGCACGACGTCATCCATCGACTGGACACCCAGTTCAATTGTGCGCACGCCATGATTTTTGAGCCACAAAACCCGTTCAGGATCAATACAGTCAGGGCGGGTAGAAAGCCGTACTGAGGAGATTTCGCCGCATGCCAACAACGGCTGCAACGGCGCCAGCAGATCGTCCTGAATCATTTCTGGGAGCGCGGTGAAACTGCCGCCGAAAAAAGCGACCTCAACCGGTCGCCCGCCCGCGCCGGACCGCCATGCGGCAATTTTGGAGAGAATCTCCACGTGGGCCGGCAGAGCGCCACCAGCACCGGATATGGTTCTCTGGTCGCAAAAGACACAGGTGTGCGGACAACCCTGATGGCTGATGAAAAAAGGGACCGTAACCGGCTTCACTCAACCGGTCCCATGGAGGCCCTGATGCTGCCCAGCGCCTGTGCCGCCGCGGCCTGCTGGGCAATCTTTTTGGATTTTCCCTGACCCTCACCGACACAGCGGCCGTCAAGCAAGACTTTGAAGTGAAACAATCGGTCATGCGGGGGACCGGATTCCCTGAAGAGGCTGTATTCAGGCATCGAGGCGCCCAGCACTGAAAGCAGCTCCTGCAGTTCGCTTTTTGAATCACGCCCAAGCGTCAACGATTGCGGTTCCGCCGCCAGATCGGCAAAAAGCCGTTCAATCAGCGAGCGGGCGACCTCCAGTCCGCCATCCAGGTAGAGCGCGGCCAGCAGCGATTCCAAAACATCCGCGAGGATCGAATCCTTGGTCCGCCCCGAGGATTGTTCCTCCCCACGTCCAAGCAACATGAACTCACCGATACCAAGCGTCCTGGCCCGATCAGCCAGCATATCCTGTCCCGCCAACCGGGAGCGGAGACGGGACAGGGCACCCTCGTCCCAATCAGGATGCCCGTGGTAGAGCAGCTCGGCCAACAGCATCCCCAATACGGCGTCCCCCAGAAATTCAAGCCGCTGGTAATCGTTACCGTTGATCCCGTCCGATTCATGCAGATGGGAAGTATGTGTAAGCGCGCGCAAAAGGAGGGTCCGGTCTTCGAACCGATGCCCCAGAACCGCTTCAAGTTGTTGTAAGTTCGAATTCAAAGGCTGTATCTCCGGAGCTAAACTATAGCGACACGGCCAGATTTTGGCAACTGAAAGTCATATCAGTGGAATTAGGTTGATAAATCGGGGGCGCTTGCATATAATTTCGCATTTAGATTTACGGTACGAACCGACCTATGGACTCTGGTGAATACGTTGGGCTATTTCATTACATTTGAAGGCGTGGAGGGATCGGGGAAAAGCACCCAGATCAGGTATTTGGCGAATAGTCTGATTTCCCGCAACCTGAGCACCACCCTGACCCGTGAGCCCGGCGGTTGTCCGATTGCCGACAAAATTCGCGCAATCCTGCTGGATGCCGACAACAGTGCCATGTCAGCGATGGCCGAACTGATGCTTTACGCCGCTGCCCGTGCCCAGCATGTCAACGAGGTAATAGCTCCGGCGCTGTCCGATAGTGGCATAGTGTTGTGCGACCGTTTTTGCGATGCAACAGTTGCCTATCAGAGCTATGGTCGCGGCCTCGACCGGTCGATCATCGACACCCTCAACAGTCATGCCTGCTCCGGAATCTCACCGGACCTGACAGTTCTGATCGACTGTGACCCACGGGTCGGCCTGGAAAGGGCCCGCCGCCGGATCGAACTTTCCAGCGGCCCACGGGAAGAACGTTTCGAGCTGGAAGCCATCGCCTTTCACCAACGTGTCCGCTCAGGCTATAACCAACTGGCCATTGATGAGCCGCAACGTTTTGTAATTGTTGATGGCGCCGGAACAGTTGAGGGAATTGCTTTAGAAATTTCAGCGGCGGTACTGGCGCGGATTCCGGAAGGCCTGCGTGCCATTAGCTGACATTCGTGGACACGAGCGGATTATCGAGGTTCTGCGGCGTTCCCTGCGAACCGGTAAAACAGCCCATTCATACCTGTTCGAAGGGATTCCCGGATGCGGTCGTAAAAAAACCGCATTGGCGCTGATCCAGGCTATTTTCTGCAAAGCTGGAGAGGATGATGCCTGCGGGGCCTGTCCGTCATGCCGCAAGGTAGCCTGCGGCAGCCATGCCGACATTCATACGGTCGAGCCTCTGCCGGACAAGCGCGACATAAGTATCGACCAGTTGCGGGAGATGCAACGGACCTTGTCACTGCGCCCCTACGAAGCGCCGCGCAAGGCCTGCATCATCGAACCGGCCGAGCGCATGAGCGTCAACGCGGCCAACTCACTGTTAAAGACATTGGAAGAACCCCCCGGAGATGCGCTGATCATCCTGCTGACTGAAAACGCGGGAATGCTGCTGCCGACCATCCGTTCCCGCTGTCAATTGATCCGCTTTGCGCCACTATCGCCCGAGCATTTGCTGACGCTGCTCGAACTAAACGGCATGGAGAGCGGTGCAGCCAGCCTCCTGGCTCCAATCTCCGGCGGCAGTATGCAGCGGGCGCTGGAACTGGACAACGAGTCGCTCGCCGTACGCCGCGACAACGTAATATCGCGGCTGGGCAAGATGGATATAAACCGGATAGCCACTGTGTTTGATGCCGCCGAAGCGCTGTCCGGCAACCGCGAAGAAACTCTGGAACTGCTCGATCTGCTGCTGTCGCTATATCGTGATGCGGTCCATCTGGCCGCCGGCAGCCATGAAATAGTAAACCGCACGGCAGGCGCAGCTATCGAAGCCATCGCTGCCCGCGGTTCACTGCCACGTATCATGGAACTCTTGGACGATATTTACCAGACCCGGAAGGACGTCCAGAGAAACGCCAACCCCAAATTGGCCCTGGACCATCTGTTCATGAACATTGCCGCCGACGCCTGAATTGTCGATTCAGGCGTCGGCACAAACGAAACCTTTGCACAAGTTCCGTTTCCGGCTTGTCCGGTTTATAAATAGAAGTTACTTCCTGCTCTTTTCCGGCAGAGAATTAATCCGTTAACGCACTTATCCTGTTTATCAGGGTTAGGAGGTTTTTTGTCACACATTGTAACCATTCAGTTTGCGAAAGCCGGCAAGATGTACGACTTTGAAGCGGGCTCCATCGAACTTTCCCAGGGTGATCACGTTATTGTAGAAACCGAGCGCGGTCTGGGCATCGGCCAGGTTGTGCGCCCTCCAAGCGCACAGGACGAAACCGCGCCGAACAACCTGGTTGCCATAAAGCGCAAGGCGACTGCGGATGACTTGGCAACACTGGAAGTTATCTCTCAAAAAGAAAAAGAATCTTTTGATTTTTGCGTCAAACGCATAATTGAACGCAACATGCCCATGAAACTTGTGCGGGTGGAATATCAGTTCGACTGCAGCAAGGCGGTCTTTTTCTTTACTGCTGATGGTCGTGTTGATTTCCGCGATCTGGTCAAAGATTTGGCCCACTCTTTCCACACCCGCATAGAAATGCGCCAGATCGGGGTTCGCGATGAAGCCAAGATGATCGGCGGTATAGGCATTTGCGGCCGTGAGCTGTGCTGTTGTTCCTGGCTGCGCGACTTCCAGCCGGTATCGGTCAAGATGGCCAAGGAGCAGAACCTGGCGCTCAATCCCAACAAGATTTCAGGCCAGTGCGGACGCCTCCTCTGTTGCCTGGATTACGAATACGATACCTACTGTTGCCTGCGTAAGAATTTCCCAAAAGCCGGAAAACGTGTAAGCATTGCCAACGCAACCGGAATTGTGGACAAGGTCAACATTCTCACCGGCAACATTACGCTTAAACTTGACGACAACAAAATCGTGGTTATCAGGCGCGAAGAGATTACCGGCGATGGAGCAGCTCCCGCATCCGCTCCCGAAGCAGCGCAGCGCACCGCTCCGCCGGCGCAGCCCCGTCCCCCCAAAAACCGTGAGCGGCGCTCCGAACAACGGCGCAAACCCGAAAAAAGCTCGCTGCAGTCCGTGTTGCAGACTGATACGGAGGAGACAGTTGCTGCTCAACAAACACCTCCGGCTGCACCCAAAAAAGCAGGTGCGGAACAACCGCCGGAAGCTGGCAAGGCAGGACAGCCACGCAGCAAAAAGCACCGGTCCCGAAAACACGGGCATCGCAAACCACAGGGCGGCACAACAGACGGCGGCACACCGGCGCCATCATCAGGAGCTTGACATGAAACCGACCTTCTACGTTACAACACCGATTTACTACGTAAACGATGTCCCGCATATCGGACACGCCTACACCACAGTTGCCGCCGATGTTCTGGCACGCTACAAACGGCTGATGGGTTACGATGTCTATTTCCTGACCGGCAGCGACGAGCATGGCCAGAAAGTCGAAAAGGCCGCTATTACCGCCGGGGAAACACCGCTTGAGCTGGCGGACCGGGTAGTGAAACGCTATCAGGCGCTCTGGGAACGGCTGGGAATTTCACACAGCGACTTTATCCGCACCACCCAGGAACGCCATAAAAAAGGTGTCAGTGAAATATTCAGCAACATTCTCGCCAAGGGAGACATATACCTTGGTGAATACGAGGACTGGTACTGCACCCCCTGCGAAACATTCTGGACGGAAACCCAGCTGATCGAGGGGCGCTGCCCCGACTGCAACCGGCCGGTTGAAAAACTCAAGGAGGAATCATACTTCTTCCGCATGAGCAAATACCAGGAGCAGTTGCTGGCCCACATCGAAGCACACCCAGATTTTATTCAACCCAAGAGCAAACGCAATGAAATCGTCTCATTCATCAAGGAGGGTCTGCGCGACCTTTCCGTTTCACGCACGACCTTTACCTGGGGCATTCCGGTGCCGGGCAACGACCGCCACATCATCTACGTCTGGTTCGACGCCCTGACCAACTACATCAGCGCCCTCGGCTACCCGGATGAATCCGGAAACTACAGCCGCTACTGGCCTGTAGACGTGCACCTGATCGGCAAGGACATCCTCCGTTTTCACGCCGTTTACTGGCCGACCTTCCTGATGGCGGCCGGCCTGCCGCTGCCTGAAAAGGTCTTTGCCCATGGCTGGTGGACCGTGGAAGGGCAAAAGATGAGCAAGAGCCTGCAGAACGTGGTCGAGCCAAACATGCTGATCGACAAATACGGCGTTGACGTGGTGCGCTACTTCCTGCTGCGCGAGGTTCCATTTGGCCTGGATGGCGATTTTTCACACACCGCGCTGATCCAGCGCATGAACTCGGACCTGGCCAATGACATCGGCAACCTGCTATCGCGCTCCACCGCGATGGCGGTAAAGTATTTTGAAGGCATCCTGCCGGAACCATCTGAAATGCTCGATATCGACCTGGCCTTGAAGACTAAAACCGAAGAAATGATTGCAATAGTTGATAAGTTCATCGATGAACTGGCTTTCAGCAAGGCGTTGCAGGCGATCTGGGACGTAATTTCAGCGGGAAACAAATACATCGACGACTCGGCACCCTGGACACTGGCCAAGGATCCGGCCAACAGGGGACGCCTGGCAACGGTCATGCACACGCTGCTCGAATCGCAGCGCATCACGCACTGCGTGCTCTCGGCCTTTTTGCCGACCACAGCCGGCAAAGCGCTGGCGTCTTTGGGATATGCAGAAGAAATTTCAAAAGAGAAATTGGTGTGGGGCGGCTTGAAGGAAGGTACCGTAATAACTAAAGTTGAGGCACTCTTTCCGAGGTATGAAGGGAAGGAATAATTTCGTAGGGGCGATCCTTGTGATCGCCCTTTGCACCTTTCAACAGGGCGAATACAAGATTCGCACCTACGGTTTATTGACAAGAGACAGGAAGAAGTCCTCCAGGTCCCTGCGTTTGGTTTCCACCAGCGCCACTTCGACCCCGGCTGCATTGACCTCACCCATAAAGGCATTGAACGCACTGCAAGAAACATAGAATTCGGATGTCGAGCCGGCTGTTCGAAGCGGCTCGATTCCGGCAAAATTGCGGCTAGCGCTATCCTGGAACCGCAGATGGACCAGATACCCTTCCACGCCGCTTCTCATGATGTTTTCAACCCGGTCTACCGCCACCAGACTCCCCTTGACGATTACCCCAACCCGGTCGCAGACCTTCTCCACATCATCAGTGATATGAGTGCTGAAGAAAACGCATTTGCCGCGCCTCTTCAGGTCCAGAATGATATCCTTGACCAGCGCCCGCCCGATCGGATCCAGTCCGCTCATCGGCTCGTCCAGGATATACACATCCGGATCATGAACCAGCGTCTGTGCCAGACCGACCCGTTGCACCATCCCCTTGCTGTAGCCGCGCATCGGCCGCTTGCGGGCCTCCCACAGGTCAAGCCGCTTCAAAACATCCTCTGTACGACGCTTAAGCAGTGACGATTCCATACTGAACTGGGAGCCGACGAAAGTTATGTACTCCTCGGCACTCAGGTAGTCGTAAAACGCCGGATTTTCGGGTAAAAAACCGACCTGGCGACGGGAGTCAGTTGTCGAAGAATCTTTGCCCATGATACTGGCTGTACCAGCAGTCGGCTTTAACAATCCCATGATCAGCTTGATGGTGGTACTTTTACCGGCACCATTCGGGCCGAGAAAACCGAAGACTTCACCCTTCTCAATCTGAAGATCCAGACTTTTCAGGGCATCCACCCGGGTCATTTTTTTACCTTTGAACTGTTTGCAAAGTCCGGTTGTTTCAATGGCCTTCATCGAGTTTCTCCCGCGTTTTGCTTAGCTGCCTTTTTTGCTCCTGCAAAGGCAAACTTGCTGGTGGTAGCAACCTTGCCGTCCGCTTCCAGGTAGAACTGGCCGCCGTAGGGATCAAGCGGTACAGTAGAAAGAAAACCACCCTGAGACAACTGCTCAACTGTTGTCGGCAAGTACCCTTTTGCCTCTTTAAAACGATCCCTTGCCATTTCTATTTTACGGACCTCTTTAAATGCAGATAGTCGAAGCTGATAGTTCCTCCTTACAGATTGATTTCTCTCACCTTTTTCCATTGTAGTAAGATAAGCTATGGCAAGTTCAGTCTGACCTGCTTCCTGCATATAGCGACCAGCAAGTAGTTTCGAAAGGTCAGACCCGGAAAGTTCACCGGCCCGTTTATAGTATGTAGCTGCTGCTGGATAGTCTCTCATGAAATAAGAACTGTTAAACCCGGCAAAAAACGGCAGCATCCAATCCCACGAGCGGTATTTCATGCCATAATCCAGAAGATCATTGGCAATCTTATATTGCTTAACCTCCCATGTTAAAAACGACTGTGCAAAATAATAGGCATCCATGTTGTATGGATCCAGTTTTACCGCACCATGAAGTATCCCAGACATCCCTCTATAATCAGGCGGCTGAACTATGACATTGGCCTGTTGTTTCTCGGCGATGCCTCCGAAGTACATGATAACCTTCATCACAAGAGAGGCTCCCACCAGCTCTTTGTGGTCGGCGCTAGCATAACGGAGGAAACTGGTACTGGGCAGATAGCCAAGCTTTTCCTCGATCGGCTTGAGCTTCATATAGTCCGAGAACGAACCAAGTACCACGCCATAGATCGTAAGAGAAACCAACAGTGCAACAACCGGTCTGGACACTGCGCTCATTTCATTTCCCTGCGCGCAAAAAGCAACGCTCCTACACTCATTACTATTCCGGTATAGGCCAGGAAATACACTCCGGTCAGTAGTAGGCCCTGCGTATTGAGCGGAATGGCATAGATCGCATGCACTTTCAGATCAAAACCGCCCAGGTTGGGAAGCAGATAGTAAAGCACCAGGGCGGCCTTACGGATAGCTGCAGAAACAGCCGCCTGTGCCGATGGGGTATGCAGATAGTCAAACACCTGCTGAGTAACAGTACCGGCCATAAAGATACTGATGGCACCGAATACAGGCAGGAAAAATGATGTGCTCACCGTGGCCAGTGTCATGGAAACCGCTACGACTATGATATATTTGAGTGCATCGAAAACTATTGATGTGATTATGGCAAACCATAGCAACGGCCGGGCAGGAGGGTATGTCAATGAAGCGATCTTGATAGATACAATTGCAGCACTTCCGAGAAAAAGAGCCGCAATAAGCATAAATATGGCTATACCAAGGAAGCGCCCTACCAGATACGTAGAGCGGCTCACCGGAAGGCTTAATACACTGAAGGTGTAACGCCGCTCAATATCCTTCCAGATCGAGGTTGCTCCAAGAAAGACCGCCAGAAGTAGCATTATGAATGAAATCAGCGATAGCGAAAGCGTAGTGGATAATTCGGTAACCTGCCGCATGGAAAGTGATGCTACGGATGGAATGAAAACAAAAAACAAAGACAGTGCCATTATTCCTTGGAATATACGGTCACGGAATATGCCTTTCAGGGTAATCCTAACTATTGACAACATAATGAATCTGCCTCCTATTTGACCAATAGCAACAAATCAGTACTCATAAATAATTAGATCCACACAGGTTATGCTTTGTCGCATTGACTGAGCCAGCTTAATGGTCGTTCAGTGTATATCAGACGGATACATATATCAAGCAGCCTTCTCGAAGCGTTAATTGAGAGGCAATTGCGAATTCTTCACTCTAAACAAACTGCTCATTCATATTTTCATCGCATCTTATTTATTCTGTTTATTATGATTAGCAATGTGCTTAGAATGTGCCATCTTAGAAAAGCATCCAGAATCAAGCAAAACATCAAGGTGGTTTTATGATAGCACCACAGAATAATCGAGCATCGATAAATGAGTTTTTACTGGAATTGCGTCGCGACATCATCATGATGGCGGCAAACTCGGCCCATGTTGCTGTCGCATTATCTTGTGTCGATATACTGGCGGCGTTATATGCAGATGTCCTCAACATTACACCATTAACGGTGGACGCTCCAGAACGTGACCGTTTCATACTATCCAAGGGGCACGGATGCATGGCACTCTATGCAGTTTTGGCTCGACTGGGTTTTATAGAACATACGTTGCTGAATACATATGGACACAATGGCTCTGTTCTTGCCGAGCATCCGCTGGCAGGCAAGCTCGGCGGAGTGGAATGTGCAACCGGATCCCTCGGACATGGACTCGCAATTGGCGCAGGCATGGCCAGTGGACTAAAGCTCCAGGGCATTTTAGCCAGGGTATTCGTCCTGCTTGGAGACGGGGAATGTAACGAGGGAAGCGTCTGGGAAGCTGCGGCGCTCTCTCGTGCAGGGAAGCTTGACAATCTGGTTGCGATTGTCGATGCAAATGGACTTCAAGCTTGTAGTACATTCGAGGATATTTCTCCAGGCATGGGACTAGCCGACTGCTGGAGAAGCTTTGGCTGGAAGGTTTTTGAAGTTGACGGCCACGACTACCAGATGCTTGTGAGTGTACTTGGATCTGCTGCAGAAACAGGCCTTCCAAGCGCTATACTGTGTCGAACCATAAAGGGGAAAGGGGTCAATTTCATGGAAGGTGATCTGGAGTGGCATTACCGCCAAGTCAGAGATAATGATCGTGACAAGGCTCTCAGGATGCTGAACGGTGCGTGATGCTTTTTTTTCAGAGCTTTACACCATTTTCCGGCATGATCGGAGAATCGTGTTCCTGACTGGTGATCTCGGCTACAAGCTATTTGACCAGCTAAAAGAACATGACCCGTCAAGAGTCATCAACTGCGGCATCAGGGAGGCCGGTATGATCGGCTATGCTGCCGGGTTGGCAAAGACGGGACTGTTGCCGTTTGTCTACTCGATCACACCATTTGTGACGCTACGCTGCCTTGAGCAGATCAAGATAGATCTCTGCTACAACCAGGCAAACGTTGTGATTGTTGGAGTCGGGGGGGGATTTGCATATGGGCCGAATGGGCCGACTCACCACGGAATTGATGACATTGGCGTTTTGAGCTGTCTGCCGCG
Source organism: Geobacteraceae bacterium GWC2_55_20 (assembly GCA_001802125.1). Taxonomy (GTDB): domain Bacteria; phylum Desulfobacterota; class Desulfuromonadia; order Geobacterales; family Pseudopelobacteraceae; genus JACRCG01. Next base: position 27,891 of record MGZK01000023.1, on the reverse strand, counting down.
GTTGACGATCTGGACTCCGTCTGATCCACATGAGGTACGGCTATGCGTTCGAGCGTCGACATCCCTTGAAAGCCCGGCTTATCTGCGCCTTGGGCGTAACAAAGAGCCTCACATCTTTGACTCGCAGAAAGATTCGCCGGACATTTCCCAACCAGCAATGGTTCGGGAAGGAAGTGATGGAGTAATCATTACTAGCGGCTTCATTCTTCATGAAGTCCTCAAGGCCGTCGACTTGCTCAATCAACATAACATTCACCCTGCTGTCGTTCGCATAACAACTCTCCGGCCGTTTCCGAAAGAGTACATCAGTCTGATGATCGCCAACAGCAAGCAAATCATGACCGTGGAGGAGCACGTTGCGACCGGGGGACTTGGTCAGGAAACAGCCAAGATCGTTGCCGAGACATGTACAGGAACCCGCTTCAGAATGCTGGCCATACCTTTGGAGTTCCCTGATGCCTGTTATGATCGAGAATCCCTGCTCGCCCGTTCCGGGCTTGATGCCGATTCAATTGCAGCAGCCTATCGGACGTTGGCCAACAAAGGCGAGGCAGCGTTTGGTGGCGGCTGAGAGTACAAAAACAAATCGAAGCCTCGGCAATCATCTGGAACCGTTTCAAGCTGCTGTTCTGGCCTTGTCAGTAACAGGTCTGTACTACTATTGTTATTTTTATTTGGCACCATGGATATGGTGCCAAAAGATTCCATTCCGGACGGAAAGCATCACACCTTGGATACGAATGTACACCTCGGAATGTGATGGAGTGGAAATTTACGCCCTCTATATATTGATGTTTATGAGCAGCTACTCCACAGTAGCCCTGTCTTGGCTAATGCGGAATTGTACAGAAAAACATACACAGAATTTCTTTTTAGCACTGTGTGTAGTTATCTCGTGCTTATTTTTTAAAAACATCGGCTTTACGCCTCCCATGAACACCCTTCAGAAGACTCCTCTCATAGAAATTATTTCGCTTTCATTATTCTTAGTGGCGGTTATTTTTTTTCTTGTTGCGTTTCTTTATTACTTACAACTGCGCTCCAGTCGGTGGTTAACGCCAGCAGTTGCCATTATACTGGCTCCAATCTGCTTTATAGCGACGTCGCCGATTTCTTGGGATGATTACACCTACATATTTGCCCCGGCACTGCAGTTGCTTAAAGGCACTGCCATCCATGACATTTACTTTCAGTATGATCTTTTGCCTTCTCTGCTTGCAACAATCTGGATGAAGCTTGACTTGAATCTAAACACCTTCCAGGTTCTTGGGCAGGCAGCCTATTATGTTGCAATACTGGGAACATACCTACTTTCATGGAAACTTTTCCAAAAAAAGGAACTCGCGTTGTTTCTAGTGATGGCCCTCATTCTTGGGCGTATCTATGCTAGTCCGCGGGATGTCGTATGCTACTTTCAGGTGACTCCACTACGAATTGATCTCTGGCTACCTCTGCTTGTGGGTATATATTTCCTAGGGCCGTATCACTGGTTGGTAGGTCTGATATGCGGGCTTTTGATACTACTGATCAAAAACTTCGGCATTATTTACAGCCTGGCATACATTCAGTTACTGATAACATTGTTTGCGGTCAGATATTTAGATAGAAATAGAAAAGTATCACTATGGCAAAGTATGCTGGATTATGGGAAACATTGCTGGCTGCCAGTCATGATTATAGCGTTGTTCGCTAGCGCGAGCCATATTCTGTTCATAAACAGCGAGTTTGGAAATTATTCCGGCTACTATCAAAAGCTAAGTATCGGCTTCTTACATATCTCACCAAATTCTTTTTACTGGTATGCCCCAGTATTGTTCAGCATGGTTATCGTCCTATTGCTCAAAACGAGACAGTCAGTTTCCCCAACCTACTTGGCAACCGGTTTGATGTTGACCTACTGTGCCATAGGCAACTCTATATATTTCTTTGGCAGAAGCCATGAGCACAACATTCTCAACATTTCAATAATATTGCTGTTCATTCTCTTCTTCCTGCTCGACCTTATCTCACGTTTTCTGGACGAAAGTGCTGAAAATGGTGTACTAATGCCTTTAATGCGCAGCAGCATTATTGTTGTAGCTGCAGTAATACTATCTGTGATGGTAGTTTTCTATACTGGGAATATTCTTGACAAAACAGGTACACAGTTCATAAACGCTCGAAAAGGGCAGCTAATCTATCCTCATAATTTTACTGAGAACCCTCTCTTATGCGATATAAACACTATTCGAAATGTGACACATAACAGCAGCAGAGTATATTTTGTCAGCGGTTTTGACTTTGACTGCTACTACTATGGTGGTTATAAGCCAACAGGGTACTGCAACCCGTTCAAGACGTGGATATTCTCCTCCGAACTCAATCGTTTCTTGCAAGATCTGCTTGACAACGGCTATTACTTGGTTTGCAGCACTGAAATGAACTTCCTGCTTGCTAGCCTGAGATACAATTACAATGCTTCAGTCGGAAGCGCTATTGTAGTTGCAATGCAGAACAACCAAATACCCAAGCTATGATATATCAGAGAACAAACCAACTCTTCTGAGAAAGCACCCAATGACCATTGCTCATAAAATAAAAAATCTCCAGGGACCGATACTTGTACTTGGCGGCAGCGGCTTTATAGGGGCAAACCTTGTGAGGGCGCTCCTGTCGCATAGAGATGACGTTTACGGGACCACAACCAATTTTGACGCCTGGCGGTTGGAAGATATTCCGGAACAGAACAAAGTAGTAGTGGATTTGCTCGTAGACTCAGACACGGAAAGCCTCCTTAGAAAGATCACCCCACGGACAGTTTTCAACTGTGTATCTTATGGCGGCTATTCATTTGAAACCGACTTTCGACTCATCTACCGTACTAACTTCAATCTGACCACTCGTCTGCTCCATCTGATGGAGAATCAGTCAATCGCCTGTTACGTCCACTCGGGTAGTTCCTCGGAATATGGTGACAACTGTTCAGCGCCGGATGAAACCGCACTGACCTCACCTAACAGCGACTATGCTGTCTCCAAGGTAGCCTGCGCAAACCTTATAAACTACTTTGGCCGAAAGAAAGGCTTTCCCTGTGCCAATCTGAGGCTCTATTCAGTATACGGCCCCCTTGAAGACTCATCACGACTGATTCCCACTATTATTCGCTACGGCACGGAAGGTCATTATCCGAAATTCGTCCACCCCGACATTTCCCGCGACTTTATCTATATCGACGATGTAGTTGAGGCGTTCGTGAGCACGGCACTCAATCTGAAGACAAGTGACTACGGAGAATCATTCAACATCGGCAGTGGACAGAAGACGACTATTGCAGATATCGCAATGATCGCACGAAAATTGTTCAGAATCGATCATGAGCCTGAGTTTTCTTCCATGCCCGACCGTAAATGGGATGTGAGTGACTGGTACGCCAATCCCGATAAAGCCGCCCGAAGCTTGGGTTGGCGGCCTCGGGTATCGTTAAGCGATGGACTTGTCAGCATGGTTGAGTGGTATCGCTACCTACCCGATCACGAAAAATACCATCTTTCGTCCAAACAGTTCCAACTTGACACCACACACAGCGTTTCAGCTATCGTTGCTTGCTATAAGGACAATCAGGCCATACCAGTCATGTACCAGCGACTAAAAGACACCTTTGTCAAGCTCAAGATCGATTACGAGATCATCTTTATCAACGACAACAGCCCGGATGACAGTGAAGAGATCATCCGAACCATCACACGACGGGACAAGCGAGTTACAGGAATATCACATTCCAGAAACTTCGGTTCTCAGGCGGCTTTTCGAAGCGGGATGGAGCTTGCTTCAAAGAATTCTTGCGTTCTTCTGGATGGCGACCTTCAGGACCCTCCAGAACTTATCGAACAGTTTGTGGCCAAGTGGCGCGAAGGTTACGACGTGGTCTATGGCTGCCGTGTCAAACGGGAAGCGACGCTTTTCATGCGGGTTGCGTACAAGCTCTTCTACCGTGTTTTCGATGCCTTTTCATATCTTACAATTCCTCACGATGCTGGTGATTTTTCGTTGATGGACAAAAAAGTCGTGCAGTGCCTGCTTCAATTTCCAGAGCGGGATCTATTTTTGCGTGGTATCCGTGCTTTTGTCGGCTTCCGGCAAACCGGGGTCAACTATGTCCGCCCGGAACGGATGTTCGGCGTGACCACCAACAACCTGATCAAGAACATCGACTGGGCAAAAAAGGGGATTCTCTCGTTTAGCAACACCCCACTCAACATCCTTAGTTTTGCCGGAACGATGCTTTTCATTATCTCAATCCTGCTTGGAATTGTACAAATTGTTAGCCGCCTCATTTTCCCCGAGCTTGCTCCCAGAGGCGTCACAACTCTGCTGCTGATCATCCTGTTTTTCGGATCAGTCAATCTCTTTGCTATTGGTATTGTAGGCGAATACATCGCAAAGATCTTTGAAGAGGTAAAGCAAAGGCCACTCTTTATTCGAAAACATTTAATAAGAGATGGTGAAACACGTAATTTTACGGTAGATCGGCACAACAGTTGACCGGGGAGAATAGAACCGTGGATATGATTTTTCGGCCATGCCCTTTATGCGGTTCCGCCGACACCCGTAAAATATTTGCCGAAGCTAACTTCGATATTTCCCGCCTTGACAGTTTTGCATTTGCCTCCCGCAAAACACCTGAATATATGCATTACCGGCTGATTGAATGCCCGGTTTGTGACCTGCTCTATGCAGACCCGCTACCATGTGAGGATTACCTGACGGAAGGCTATGGTGACGCTTCATATGACAGCGGTATTGAGGCGCAATGCGCTGCAGCAACATATGCAGATTTGCTTTCTCGCTTTATCTCTCAGTTGCCTGAACGGCTCGGTGCGCTGGATATCGGTGCGGGAGATGGTGCTTTTCTGGAATACCTGCAGATACATGGATTTTATCAGATTGTCGGAGTTGAACCGTCTCGAGCTCCAATAGCGGCAGCCCGAACAGACATCCGGCCACTCATAAGGGAAGGGAATTTCAAATGCGAAGATTATGTTTCGGAAAGTTTTAGTCTGGTGACCTGTTTCCAGACGCTTGAACATCTATATGACCCACTGGCAATGGCGCGCAGTGCATATCAACTTCTCAAGCCGGGAGGAGCGGCATTTATTGTCTGCCATAACCGACGAGCCCTACCCGCCCAGCTGCTTGGGCGTAAATCCCCCATCTACGACATCGAGCACCTCCAGCTTTTCTCACCGTCCAGCGCCCGCTTTCTTCTGGAACAGACCGGCTTCTCGAACATTATGCTCATGAATGTGGTTAACCGCTATCCAATCCGCTACTGGCTCAGGCTGTTGCCTCTCTCCTCTGCTGCAAAACGTTTACTAATCACGACCCTCGACCGGATTGGAATCGGAGGATGGTACCTTTCAATTCCTGTAGGCAATATAGGAGTTGTTGGTTTTAAGCCCAAAAAACTGACCGCAACTGCTTAATTATACGTTTACAATCTCTATCAGTAGGTAAATCTTGTTTTTTTGTCAATAATCATCTCGTAAACATAATATTTTTCAGGAGTATACCCAACTGCAAACGGTAGTGGACCTAGTAAATCCGAGTAAAAGCCTGCACCTGCCCCAATGTTCATGGTTGAAAGCATTTTTGCCACATCAAAAGCATACTCATTTTTGAACAGTGCCATATGTTTGTACAATAATTTTGTATTTGTATTATTCCCAGGAATAATAACCAGATCCCCTTTATTAAGAGACGGTTTTTCGTAGTCAAGCGCCTTAACTCCACCAGCACTTTCAATGTAATGCTGAAACCCCCAGTGACCTTCTAACCAGACGTTTCCGGGCCAGTCTCTTGTTTTTTCATGTATGGAATGCGCTGCGGTACGTGCGGAACCAGCCAGGCTATAATCAGCACTTGTCACAACCAATGCCACCAGTAATGATAAAACTAACGAAGCATACAAACCTCGCATACCATATACATCCAACTTGTTTGATTGCCTCAGATGCCGCATTACAAGAATTCCTGCAACCGGAGCAATCGGCAAAATACTGCGAGCATTGACTGACCAGTTTACAAAGACAGTGAACGCAAATGTTCCCAAGACCCAGAGGAATAACAACAGGGAATCTGAATCCCTGTTTCGCAATAAGTCAGAAGCCACAATAAAAATGAAACTCACTCCTGCGAAAACAAAGAACGGCAACTGAACTACAAAGGCCCAATTTATGCCATCGGTGCCGGCAATTGGATAATAATTCAATACATCGAATCGCATCAATATCATCAAGGCAGATATGATCGCAACCAATGTTATAAATATGAACAGTTTTTTTGTATACACAACAAAATATAGCCATTGGACTAAAATACAACCACCCAAAAAAGAAAGCCCGGTAACAATATTGGCTAATGTGTTTTTGTGTGATGTTTTTTGATTATAGATTGAAAAAGATTCTATGTAGCTGAGTTGCCTTAGCCCGTATTTAACATAGGTAATTTGATCAAATAATATTATGGCTGCAATCGGCAGTATCAAATACAATACCCATTCACCTGGTGTTTTTTTTTCATATATAGAATACGCTAACAATAGTGGCACCAAGCATATCCCTGAATATTTAGTTAATATGCAAAAAATTACAAGTACTGATGAGATTATTAAATAAACTCTTCTATCTTCAATTATTCCAAGTCGCCAAAAATAAATACTGAATACCCAGAATGCCAACATTAGTACATCACACATCACAGTTGTACTTGATAAAATGAAGACAGGTGTACACAAGACTGCTAATGCTGCAATCAAGGGTTTTGTACACAAGTCTTTAGCTAAAAGATATGTACCAAGAATCACGGTGAATGCAGGTAAAATAAAAGCCGTATGAAGTGATATCTCACTATATCCAAAAAGATAACCTACTAAAGCAATATAATATGCAACTAAAGGAGGATTTGTAATTACAGGAGGTGAAAATTGCATGTAATAGCCAAAATAATCAAATGGATTAGACTGAATATGTTTGGCCATTCCGATGAAGGTGGGGTCATCTATATGAAACGCTTTATTCAGGAATGGGACAAGGCAGAGAATACATGCAAACATCAATATACATATTGTTTTATTTATATTTATGTCTTTTTCATTGTATCTGATCATATTCACGCTATATCACAATATCTATTTTATTTTTATTGACAGCAACTCTTCTTGCCACTGTGAAGGTTTATCCAAAAACGCAATTGCAAAAATCTCAGTATCACCAACTTCAGAATAAACATATGGAAATCCGTTTGCCATAATCATTCTTATCAATGTTTTTTCAGTAAAGCCCGTTTTATGGGCAAAGAAATCTTTCCCACTACGTTCTATCTGACTTTGAAATCCATATATCACATCAAGAACCCTTATTGGACCACTAGGTGCTGTATAGAGAATATCCTCAATATCCATTTCATTTTCCACAACCGCCTTCATGACTTCAAGTAAATCGGGAACCCTTATGTATGCAAACCCCCCTCTTTTCAGTACTAGCCTGAAGCCCTTTAGTACTTTTACAACATCATGAGCATAATAATGTTCAAGATTATGTGAACAATAAACTGCATCATATTGACGTACTGGAAGTTTCCATAACTCGCGCGCATCGCACAAGACATCAGGATTACATAGCGGATCAATATCCAGCAGATCATGACGCCATCCCTGAAAACATTTAGGAATTTCAATTGCCTTATTATTTCCACCTACATTAAGCACTGACCGTGCAGACTCACTTGATTGAAGTGATAATGTCATACATATCTCCACATATTTTAAAGTTGCATCTGTTTTTTAAGTTTCTGCACAATTTTTGATGAATTGTCACCATACATATTTCCTGGCGGATATGCTTTTGCAGCTTGCTCGTACATTTGAATGGCTTTTGGCTTGTCACCTCTGGCGATATAAATCTGCCCCAAGCGATAGAAAATAAATGGATCATGAATTAGCAGATAAGACTGATTATATAAAGATATGATTTTATCCTGAATATTCCTGATACTGTTTGGATCCTTTGCCTGAAGAAGCTCGTTTTCCTGGAAATTGATATAAAACTTTAGCGCAGCAGCTGATTTGCCTTTCGTGGCGCTGAGCACCTTTTGCAAAAGTGCTTCTGCTTTTTCTTTGTTACCTTCTGTTGCCTCAATTCCAGCCATATTTATATCGTAGTTATCCATATATTTGTTGCTTGGTAAAGATGAGGCAATAAAGTACTGTTCCCGAGCAGATTTCAATTCTCCTGCACGTATAAAAGCCAGCATATAAAGCCCCCGAAGTTCTTTCTGACGAGGATTTTTCGAAACGGTATCAGCAATCAGCGCCATATTGGTCTGCCAGGTAATATTCCTTTGATAAGTGACAAAAGACATGACAATCAAAAAGGCATAAACAACAACATGTACTGACATCATTGTAGCATTACGTATATTTCGTTCCGCAATAAGTTGAGCCACAAATAGAGAGACCGATATACTCCAGAATGCTGATGCAATATATATGTATCTTTCAGCATAACCGGTCCAGGCTATTGTTCCGAATGCAAATGGAAAGGCTGGCAAAACACAACACATACCTGTAATTGCCAAAGCAGATATCGTGTTTCGCCTCAAGACAAGCCATAATGTCAACAAAAAAACAGCTATTCCGAGGAGATCATAGAGAGGGTTTATCTCCAGAATGAAAAAATTAAGCGGCAACGGCAAGAAGAACTTCTTAACATAATAACCAGCAGCACCTAGAAAAATCGAAATTGCATAGCTAGTATCTTGAAATATTAGATTAAGCGTATTGGAAATACGATCAATGTTGGATGAGAATGCAATTTTCCTGAACACAAAAAAAAGAGTGCCAGTTACAAGTCCTACCAGTGCCAGCAATATCGTAACGGCAAAATGCTCTCTGATAGTTACTTGAAGCGGCTTATTGCCAATATCCGTCCAGAGTGAATACAGCATAAAGCAACATCCCAAAAACAATACAGACCAGTACGAGCCAATATAAAGAACAATAATTACTGAAACAGAAAAAAAGAGTAAATATATAATTAATGGGTGGAATACCTTCCTAGTTGACAGGACAACCGGCTCAATAGTTCTTCGAGATACGTCACGCTGGGGAAGTACCAATAAAAATGGAACCGCCAGGATAAAACCAAACGCAACCTCTTTCGCTAAAAGTGATAACAGGAGAGCAGTACCAGAACAGAAAAGGTCCAGCTTTTTCCTTCTATCCAGATAACTAAACAAAAAAATGGTACTAACAAGAATGAAATTGCAAGCCATGATATCTGTTCTTCCAGATATCCAGTTTACAGATTCTGTTACTATCGGATGTATCGCAAAGACAAGTGCGGTTACAAACGGCAAAAGACTGTCAATTTTAAAAGCCAGGCGACCAGACAACCTTAAAGTAAGCAGATAGACGAGAAGAATATTTACAAGATGAAACAGGATGTTCTCAAGATGCATGAACGAACTGCTCATCATCCAGAGCTGTTTATCAATATATTGGCTGAGACCGAGAAGTGGCCTGTAATAACCACCACCGACAGATCGGGGCACAAATATATTCGATAAGCTAATAGTATCTGAATTCAAAATATCATTTACCATACCCAGATCATCAATAATGGATATTTCAGCAAATATGGCTGGATAATATATCAACAGGACCAATATGCAGAGTAGAAGAATCTGATAGGTTTTCTTTTCGGGAATAAATATGTGGGGCATGTAAATTTTGCGATACATGAAGGGGAACTTCATATGCTATTGACTGGTTTTGTTGCAACCATATTTAAACTGATATACCGTCCATTAATCAACATGATACTTGCATCTTTGAAAATATTGAAAGTTTCAACCCTGCATATATTTTCGAAACCAGTCATTTTCAATAACTGTTCCAGATATCTTTCGTTGTAGCCCGAATTGTGGTAGTCAAAAGGATTTGAATGGCCACCAAAAATTATTTGGGTAAGAAACTGCCACTGACCAACAGTTAGGTCACGGATCAGAAGGAGCTCTGCAAGGCAGTCAAGGTCTGGAACGCTCACCATCAGCCTGCCACCAGGCTCCAAAACCCGATACCATTCTGCAAGAGCTTTTAATACCTCATCAGCAAAGTCAAGATGTTCTAAAACATGAGATGCATATACCTCGTAAAACTCTCCTTCACCAAAATCAGAGAGGTCAGAAGCCTCGGCAATATGATCAACAATTGGTGAAGGTAATATATCCAGAATTTCCCATTCGCTATTCTTTTCCTGTCCACCAATATGGAGCCTTCTTTGCCTTTTGTCCATAAACCCCTCTTGTGAAGTTGTTGTGATTCTATAACGATTGTGTTTATCCAGCAACCTGTGTTCCTCAGCAATCACTTCAGCGTTTAAATTTGCCCAGCAATATTCACATTCTGGTATCTTCCCAAACATCTCTTCAGAGTCGAAATAATTTTCAGATAATTTTACTGCCAATGTAAGCGGATCTTTATCTTTATCAATCATCTTTACTGCATCAAACACACACGGCCCACAAACTGGAAACACCATATTCCCATAAATCATTGGTCCAGGACATATGCATGTACACGGTATTCTTGCAGGAAACTGTTTGTTGGCAAAATGCGTTTTTTTAACATAATTGACTTTACTATGCTTCAACTCCTTTACTGCTACACTTGAATAAGAACTAACCTCAATTCTTGTGATGTCACTCATAACAGCTATCGCATTTTGTAATGCAATACCGTTAGTTGTAATAACAATATCATTCACTGCATTTGATTTTCTCATCATAGCAACACCTTCCTTAAGGTGCCGCCAAAGTAACGGCTCACCGGGACCATGAAGGAAAAGGTCAACTGTATAATTAGACTTTTCAGTAATATTTAGAAAAAATTCTAGATCTTTCATGGATAGATGGTAATTAGGATTATATGCTCTCATTCCCTTATGGGCGCAGTGAGCGCAATCAAGCTGACATTCGGAGCAGACTTCCAGGGGAACACGAATTGGCATTTAGATATCTCCATTCCAAATCGTATTCAAGACAGCTTCAAATTTTCTTGCATATGATTTTGCTGAACAAAGAACTGAATCTTTCATTTTCATACGCAAACATGAACGTAAATGAGATAATGCGTCCAGTTTGCTTGCAATAGAAACAGCCTTTTCAAGGTATTCCTCAACTGAATTTGCCGTATTGCAACTCATGCCGACCGCAGCAAGCAGACTCTCCCCTACTCTGCAGGAATGACGGCCACCAGACAATGTTATGACAGGAACTCCCATCCACAGGGCCTCGCAGGTGGTCGTGGTACCATTGTAAGGAAAAGTGTCAAGAGCAACATCTATATTTCCATACTGTGCGAGATGAGTTTTAGTATCCGGATCAGAAGGTTTTATTATTAAGCGATCACCGGTAATTCCATATTTTTTGAATCGCTCCACTATTCTGTTAACAGTAGCATCATCTCGGAAATAATGATTTTTCAACAACAATTTTGAATTCGGAATATGATTCAAAAGTTGACACCATGCCTTGACCGTTCCTTCTTGAATTTTAGGCAGCATATTAAACGAACCAAAAGTAATGTATCCATTCGTCAAGGCAGGTAAGACTGAGATTTCTGGAGCATCTTCAGGTGGCTTGTAACAAAGAAAACAATCTGCAATTCTTACAAGTTGTTCACTATACAATTTGTCAGAAACTCCAAGTGGATCTGCAATTGCATCTGTAATGCGGTAATCCATAGAAGTAAGACCTGTAGTGTTTGGATAACCAAGCCAGGTAACCTGAACCGGCGCTAGCCTTCTAGTGAAAAGACCAAGCCTGATTGTCTCACCGGTGTGGCCTGCCAAATCAATAAGAACATCAGGCGCGACCTCACAAATCACACTTGCCGCTTCATCATCGGTCAATAATGAAATATCCCTCCAGCCATCCACAAGCGCTAACATCTTTTTTGTCATGTCATCATTTTTTTTAGTATCGCTCAGACAGTAGATTTCAAAGATGTTTCTGTCATGATTTTCCAAAAGCGGTAATAAAAAAAAGCCGACAGAATGGCGACGAAAATCGGGTGAAATATATGCAATCCGTATTCTTGAACGTGGTAGGCGTACAGGCAAATTCATTTTTTTTGCTGAGAAGTGATGTTTTTCCCATATCCTACTCTCTCGATAAATAGCTTGTTGAGAACTTGTTTCATTATAGTTCATGCATAAAAGCAGATTTGAATGGGCCTTCATATTTGATGGATCAAGTTTCAATGTATTACGATACGTTTTAATAGCGGCATCAAGTTTGCCCTGATAAGCCTGAATAGTGCCAAGAGTTGTTAGTACTGAAGAGTTGTCAGATTCAAGCTGAAGTGCTTTATAACAAATTGATTCAGCTTCCAGAAGATTTCCTGAATACATCGTTTTGCTTGCCTGCTCCGACATTGTTGACACTTGATATTTCCGCCATCCAGAGGTTTCAAGCACTGGCAGACAGAACCGACTATTATCACATGGGGGAGGATAATCAGACATCTGCAGTTGAGCTAATCCATCCCAAGGGATTCTTCTAACTCCCTCATACCCCATATATGCCGGAAGACCGTATTTCTGCTTAAAAACAGCCCAATTTTCGTAAACCCGTGCCCAACGTCTATCAAGTTTTTTCTGTTTTTCATAATTCGGAAGATAATCAAAATTTGCTTGGTGTTGATGCCAAGCAAAAGCACCAATAGCAAGCCTGGGACGAAATCCGGCCTGACGGGCACGCACACCCAAATCATGATCCACAAAGTACCCTAAAAACCTGCGATCCAGATATCCGACTTTTTCAAGTAGTTGGCGAGTAATAAGGAAGGCATCACCGGTCAAAAATGGATCATCAAACCAAACGCACTTATAGCGTTCTGATCGAGCCCTGGCATATGTGAATAAATCAATGAAATTGTTTAGTTCACCGCAGTCGTTGACATTGTGGGTAATAAGGCGATTATCCACAAAATTTGAACACCCTCTGACCAGACCGGAATCATTATATACATCTGAAACAAACAGCAATTCGTTTATATAGCTAGGAGAAACAAATATGTCATTTGATAGAAAAATAATTCTATTACCCGAAGCATGGGAGAGTATTGTATTGAGACTTCCGCTGTATTCAATGTTTTTAGGGAATCTGAAGAGTTTTGTATTTTTATGTAAATACAGCACAAGCTCAAATAATTTTCCTGTGTTGTCAGGTGATGCATCATCAACAAGAATTAACTCATAATCTCCGGTAACACTTGCCAGCAGAGAACGTAAAGCAATGAGAGTTGTATCCATATTTCCGTATGCAGCCATGCCAATAGTAATCGAAGAATCCAGTATTAAAGGTGGGAACTTTTTCCCCAGTTCCGGGTCAATAAGTAGCAATTCTGCAGGATCGGTCTTGTCCAGCTTTTCCCATGTCATTGACATATTTATTATCTCTTAATTCTAACTATAGTTTCTGAATTATATCAATCCCAGCACATTTGGCTGAGTAAATATGCCAAGCTTTGCGATAGGCATTCTCAAGAGTAATAGTAAATCTTTCCGCGTCCACAAATGGAGAAGCAGACAGCTGCTTCCTGAGATTTAAATGATAATCTGAAAGTCGCTTCATATCATTACAGAGTGTAACCGTGACATCCAGATATTCATCCACTGTTTCTGCCAAAAGCTCTTCAAGTCCAAGATGGCATAAGATACTAGCCCCTACACGTCCTGCGTGACAATTACCACGTAATGCAATCACCGGAACGCCCATGTAAAGGGTTTCAAAAGTAGTTGTGGTGCCATTGTAGGGAAACGGATCAAGTGCGATGTCTATCTGACGATACAATTCAAGATGATCAGTGAATGAATCAATTGCCGGAACGCACTTAACACGCTCCTCTTCAACTCCTCGCTTAACAAAATGCATTTTATAGTTCTTGGCAAAATCAGAGTCGATAAATGACTTATACTTCAGCAAAAGTCGGGAATCTGGAACTGCCAGGAGAATACGGCTCCAAAGGTCAATAACTTCAAGTGTGATTTTGGAGATATTGTTAAAACAACCGAAGGTGATATATTCATTGATATGTGACGGTGGTGGACCAAGACCCTTTGAATTTTCAGTAGGTTGATAGCAATGGAAGCCATACGGAAGACGAATCAGTCGTTCACTTTGACATTTTTCACTTGCAACTTCAGGGTCTGCGATTGCATCTGTAATACGATAATCCATTGTTGGTATACCAGTGGTATTGGGGTAGCCGAGCCAAGAAATTTGTATTGGTGCAGCTTTTCTGGCAAACAATGTCAATCGGTTTCCAGCTGTATGCCCCGCAAGGTCTACCAATACATCAACTTTATCGTTTGAAATGAGTTCAAACAGTTCTTGATCTGTGCATTCTGAAGTATTATGCCAAACATCAGCATACGACTCCAGCATCAAGGTTTGAATATCTGACTTCGTCCTGTCTGAATAGCAGATAACAACAAAATCATCCCGATTATGCATCTGGAGAATCGGCAATATAAAGTACCCGACTGGGTGCCTGCAAAAATCGGGAGACACATATCCGATTATCAGCTTACGATCAGGGAGTGGATCATTTTGGAATGTCAGTTTATGATTATCTGCTGGAACATGCAGTTCAGCCCACTTTTTTTGTTCGGCCGAAATAGCTGAAATAAAGGAACCATCCAGATACTGAAGTGAATATATTAAGCTGCTATGCAAGGCAGCATTCTGAGGATTTACTTCAAGTGCTCTATGCAAATCCTCCAATGCTTCATGTATCCTTGACTGGGCTGTCATAGTTCTGGCATGTACTGACAAGAGATCTGTATTGTCAGGAAAATATCCAAGCCCCTCAGATGCAACTCGCTCCGCATCAGTTACCAAGCCCATTTCACAGAAAAGCATACTCAGATTGATATATGCCGGAGCATATTCATGGTCATAAAACAATGCTTCTCTAAAATACAGTTCAGCATTATTAATATCCTCAAGCTGATGATACGCTGATCCGATATTGTTAGATATTATGGCTGATTCCTGTATATGTTCAGATGCTTGTTCATAGCACTCCAGAGCATGATATGGTTCTTTCAAAGCCAGCAGAGCATTGCCTTTTTCCAGATAGGCCTCTCCATATTCAGAGTTCAGCCTGATAGAGCTCTCAAAGCACTCTATGGCTTCATGGAAATACTTTTTCTTTTCAAATGTTAATCCAAGATTATAGTAAGCTTCTGCGAAAGATGAGTCAGCAGAAATTGCCAATTCAAATGCATTTTTTGCCTCATCAATTTCGCAAGTTTGCATCTTGATAATACCCAGGTTATTGTAAGCCATTGCAAAACCTGGATTCAAAGACACGGACTGTTCAAAAAGCCTGGTAGCTTTATCAAAGTTTCCAGCTTCCATCTGATCAATGCCATCATTGTACAGCATGGCTGCTCTCATATTTGCATCAACTATTATATTTTCCGCAGCATCATTATAAGATTTTGAGGTAGTTTCTTTCAAATCAGTGCTTTCTTTCTCAATTTGAAAATAGAGTTCCTCCAGATTTCTGGTAAATTTTGCCCCGTCACAGAGAGTCGATGCCATCATCCTAGCACGTAATTCAAACCGTATCTTTTTTAATTCTTCAAGCTTGAATGCAGTCTCTTTAGCTTTGGCAATAAATTGTTCCTGCGAGAATATTATCCACTCAGGCAAATCAATCGTTCTTAAAAAACTGGCTGTCTGACGACCAGCGGGTTTATTTCCCATAAGTGTCAAAATCGGAACCCCCATCCAAAGAGCCTCACATGATGTCATGCCGCCAGAAAACGGGAAGGGATCAAGTGCAATATCAATATCACCATATTCCTTTAACATATCTGCATGTGATGACTTTCCACGTAATATCAGCCGGTTATCACAAATATCATGACACCTGAAGCTCTTCAACAATCGGTCTCTTTCTTTCTTTCTTCCGAGGTTGGACCATTTTATAATCAATTTGGAATCCGGAATTGAAATAAGGACTTTACTCCACAATTCGATAACTGCAGGTGTCAGCTTGGCAATATTGTTGAATGAACCAAAAGTGATATAACCATTCTTAAGTACAGGCGGTTTAACTACTGGTGGAGCATATTCCGGAGGCGAATAACAAAAACGGCTTTCGGGAAGGCGAATAATCTTTTCAGAAAACCAATGTTCCTCATTCACCGAAATGGTTGTTTCATCAGAAATCAGATAATCTATTGCATTAACTCCTGTAGTATTGAAATAACCGAGCCATGACACCTGAATCGGTGCAGGTTTCATCGCAAATAATCGCAATCGATGCCCCTTTGTATGTCCAGCAAGATCAACAAGAATATCTATCCTATCCTCGATTATTCTAGCTGCAGCCTCAATATCGGTTAGTTTTGAAATGTCCCTCCAACAGGAAACATATCCCTGCATTTTCTCTGTCATGTCGTCCTGCTCACAAATTGTCGCATAGCAGTACAATTCAAATTTATTTCTGTCATACGATGCAAGAATTGGAAGCAGATGATACCCAACCGGATGATGTTTAAAGTCCCCAGAAACATAACCGATTCGCAGCTTATTCCCCTCCCAATCAGTGTTGGGGTTTAGGTGTGGAAAAATTTTAGAACTTGGCTGGATTCTTTCAATGCCGAATGTATGAATCTCATTCCACTTCAGGCTTTCCAAGAAAAGATCTTCCTGAGATATTTGAGCAATGTAGTTCATGGCAAACAGTAAGTTTGAGTGAGCATCACAATTCTTCGGATTCAGTTCCAAAGTTTTTTTGAAACAATTTACTGCCTCGGCGCTCCTCCCACTATCCAGCAGTGAAGCGCCCAACATCATCCAGGCTTCATCAAAATAAGGATTAATGGAAAGAGCCTTTCTGAAACATCGAGCAGACAGTTCAGAATTACCGCCAGTATCCCTGTTTGCTTTTCCAAGATTTTTCCAGGCTTCTGCATGGTTGGGTGCAATTTTAGTCGCTGTCCTGAATTCATCTTTGGCATCATCCCTGAAACCAATTTCAAAATAGGCAATTCCAAGATTGTTGTGAGCATCAGCATTGTCTGGATCATTAACCAGAACTGCCTCAAACATCTCCGCTGCTCCTAGAAAATCATTTAATTGGATACACAAAAGCCCCTTTGAAAAATCATCGGTAAACAAAGCTGATTTAAAGTCCTCATCTTCCTGTAATTTTACAATTTCATTTTCACCACAAAACACTAGAGGAACATTGAAATCACTTTCACTCCAACTGTGCCACATCCAACGAAATACCCTCTGCAGGTTATTTGTGAATTTACTCCCGTCACAAATAGGGGAACTGATCAAGCGGTGACGTAACCCAGTTCGCAGGGTTGAAAGTCTGTTCAGATCAACAGCAAGTTTGCATACAATAGCTACGTACTCCTCCTGCGTTGATGCCACTAGCTCACCCAATCCAGCGTTCATAAGATGACTTAAAGAATGTCTTGATGAAAACAGTTTGCCAGGTAAAGTAACTACAGGCACCCCCATCCAAAGTGATTCAAGCGTGGTAAGTCCACCACTATATGGAAATGTATCTAGCTGTATATCCACTTTACCGTAACTGGCAAGCATCTCATAGTGCGAGGCTGGACCTTCAAAAATCAATCTGTCATTAGTGATTCCAAAACGGGAAAACATCTGGGTGTATCGCTTAATCGCATCGCTGTCGGAAAACGATGCGTTTTTGAGAAATAACCTCGAGCCGTCTACCAGTTTCAATACTTCAGACCATAAAGCTATCGATTCATCGGATATTTTTGACGGTTTATTAAAACTGCCGAATGTGACATATCCGTTTTGGTCCACTGGTAGAGGACTTACTGCAGGGGAATCTTCAGGTGGCATATAGCAGATATAATCATCCGGCATCCTGATGATAGTTTCTGTAGAAAACGCATCTGAACCTTCCGGTGACTGAAAACGATCCGAAATAAGATAATTCATTGTGGAAAGGCCTGTGGTCCCCACATATCCGGCCCATGTCACCTGAACCGGTGCCGGTTTCATAGCAAAGACTCTCAATCTATTGCCATTTGTATGACCTGCGAGATCAACCAGAATATTTATATTATCCCTGAATACAATTTCAGAAACCTCTTCATCATCAATTTCATGGATATCACGGAAGACATCGACTGACTCGCAGATACGTTTAGTTATATGGTCTTCAGAAATAACATCTGAATAGCAGAATATCTCAAAGCTGTTTCTGTCATGCAGCATCATGAAAGATTGAATAAAAAAGCCTACTGGATGTGATCTGAAATCAGGAGAGATAAAACCTATGCGGAGCAAAGAACTACCAACGAGTTTTTCTGGAATATGAGAATACTTCTCTAATCTACCGTGCCTAATATCCCAATTGCGGCTTTCTTCAAAAACCTCATGTATTGTGGTTTGATAAATAGAATGCAAAAGAAATAATATATTACTTCGGACCTGATGATAGTTCGGGTCTAATTCAAGCGCTTTCCTGAATGCAGCCAGAGAATCATTAAAATTGCCCAACTTCATGTAAGCGCTTCCAAGGTTATTATAGATTTCCGGACAATCAAATATATTTTCAAGTGCCTTATTACAAATTGCAATCGCCTCTCCAAGCTTTCCAACAGATAAATATAGGTTTGACAAGCTTATAAATGGTGCGGCAAAATCAGGCGAGGTAGCGATGGCATGATCAAATAAACGGATTGCTTCTTCAAGATTTCCAGTTTTGTTATACACAAGCCCCATATTGAAATATGCCTCAACATATCCTGGCTTTAGATCCAACGCCTTTATGTAACATTTAATTGCAGAATCGAAATCCCCATTATCTGAGTGGATGTTTCCCTGATCATTAAATGTAATGTGATCACCTGACAATTGTTTTTCAATAATCTTTACAGGCTGTTCAATAGCACCGATATCAAGTGCTTCAGATTTTACTACTGAACCGTTTTTTTCCCATATTTTTCTAAAAACCTCCTGTATATTTTTAGTAAAAGTAATTCCATCACATAAAGGAGAATCTGCCATTTTTTGGCGAAGAGTTGTTCGCAAAACTGAAAGTCTTTCAAGGTCTCCAGCCAGTTGACAAGCAATTGCAACGTACTCTTCCCTAGAAGAGGCAACGTATTCATCCAAACCTACATTCATCAGGTGGGAAAGTGAGTGTCGAGAAGAAAACAAATTACCTGACAAGGTTATAACTGGAACTCCCATCCAAAGAGACTCAAGAGTTGTAAGTCCGCCGCAGTAAGGAAATGTATCCAGTTGGATATCAACATGTGAATATCGGTCCAACATTTCTGCAGGCGAACTCAGTCCTTCAGTTATTATTAATTCAGCAGAAATACCGCGAGATTTGAAAAACTCCAGATAACGTTTCACAGTAAATGGATCATCAAAAGATGGATTTTTGATGAAGAGGCGAGACCCTTCAACCTTATTCAGAATCTCTACCCACACGCAGAGAACCTCAGTTGACACCTTAGCCAAATTATTAAATACACCGAATGTTAAATAACCGTTTGATAAAGCGGGCAATGATGAAACTTCATGAGCATATTGCGGCGGACAGTAGCTTATGTAATCATCAGGCATACGGATTATTTGCTCGCTGGAATATTCTTCTGCATCTGGTGGTGACTGAAAACGATCAGAAATAAGGTAATCAATTGCCGATAAACCGGTCGTTCCAGCGTAACCGGCCCAAGTCACCTGAATTGGAGCCGGCTTCATTGCAAAAACCCTAAGTCTATTACCTACGGTATGTCCCGCCAAATCGACTAAAATGTCTATGTGATCTTCACGTATAACTTCATTTAATACATAATCATCCGTATCAATCACAGTTTTCCAACTATCTGATGCATTACGCAGTATTTGTGTAAAATCATCCTCGTAAACCGCATCAGAGTAACAGATAATTTCAAATTCATCACGATTATGAAACTCAAAAAACGACTGAATAAAATATGCCACTGGATGACGACGAAAATCTGGAGAGATAAAACCTATTCTAATTATTTTATCTTGTGAATATTGGCAATTACCTCTACTCCAAAGATTGCTGAAGCATTCCGCATTCAACGAGTTCCAATTCAGGCTCATTTGAAAAATATCTTCCGGAGTGGTTTCTGGTAAATAATGCATAAGCATAATTAAACTGGAATGAGCTTTATGCAATGCCGGATCAAATTTAATAGCTGTTTTGTATGCTTCAACAGCCTCATAGATTTGGCCTGATTTTTCCAACGCACAGCCAAGATTTACATAGCCAAGAGCAAAATCAGGCTTCAATTTAACAGCACGATCAGAATGTGTTATAGCTTTCTTTATATGCTTTAACTCAGTGTAGAGATAACCAAGATTGGTTTGTAGTTCAACACAATCCGGCTCTATCTTGCAGGCATTAAGATAAAATATTTCAGCAGTTTTAAAATCTCTTTTGCTTAATGCAAGATTACCTAGCACTAACAACACACCTGCATTATCAGGCGACAACTGTCTTGCACGGTGTAATAGCTTTTCCGCTTGATCGAATTGCTTGGCATCAATCTGAAGCTGCCCAAGATTGAAGATGGCATCGAAATGTTCGGGAGCGGCCGCAACAAGCCTTTGATATGCATTGATCGCTTTTTCGCGTTCTCCTGCCTTGGAAAGTATTATGGCCATCAAAAGCAGGGAATTCTGGTCATCCGGTTTCAGACATAAGATTCTACGATAACAGTTGGATGCCTCCAGATAACATTTCTGCTCATTCAGCATCTTTCCCAGGCTTTGTAATGCTTCGATATAATCAGGTTTGAGTACTAGGGCGTTACGCACCAACTCGAGCCCATTTTCAATATTTCCTATACGGTAACGAACTACCCCAAGAGCATGAAGTGCCCGAGGATAACCATTAAAATCTGCAAGAAGAGCTTCATAACAAGCTTCTGCCTCTTTAAGTTTTCCCAACACAACAAGTTGTGCAGCTTCATTGCAACGATTTTCAAGCTCGAACTCATTTTCGTATAAAGCAACTATTGTCGGTTTCCGTAAATTGGTTTGCGAGAACGTTGCTTGGTTCGAGTGATTGTATTTTTGCCAGACTGTGCGAAACATATCTTCAAAAGAATCTACAAACCGGGCAGCATCACAAAGCACTGAGGAAACAAGCAACTCTCTTAAACCAGCGTGATATGTAGAAAGCCGCTGAATGTCTCTACTAAGAACAATAGTTATCGACAAATAATCTTCAAGCGTCTCAGCAATGAGCTCAGCCAGCCCAAGATTGTTGAGAATACTGGCACCCACCCTGCCAGCATGACAGTTGCCCCGTAATGAAATTACAGGCACCCCCATAAACAAAGCTTCAAAAGTTGTTGTGGTTCCGTTGTAAGGAAAAGTATCAAGAGCAATATCAATTTCATTGTAGGTTGCAAGATGGTCATTAAAAGACACTTTGGTTGGAATGCATATAATCCTGTCAGAGGTAACACCATTAGATCCAAAGCATGCAGAAAAGTTGGCGGCGAAATCAGGGTCACGGAATGATTGCGACTTCAGCAGAAAGCGTGAATTTGGAACTGCCATGAGTATAGCGATCCAGCAGTTAATAATCTCAGATGTAATTTTAGGTAGTTGATTAAAGCATCCGAAAGTAATAAATCCGTTACGAATAATTGGTGGTGGAGAAAAATCCGGTGGATCAATTGGAGGCTGATAACAGAGAAAACAATTTGATAAACGGATCAGTTGTTCAGAATAATTTGCCTCACTAGCCCCCACTGGATCTGCATCAGCATCCGTTATTCGAAAGTCCATTGCTGATATTCCAGTCGTATTGGGATAACCAAGCCAGGTCATCTGTACTGGAGCAGGTCTCATAGAAAATAAAATAAGCCGATTTCCGGCTGTGTGACCAGAAAGGTCAACCAGAACGTCAATGGCGTCATCATGTATCATCTGCCAAGCAATCCTGTCAGGCATTCCTTCAATCACCCGCCATATATCAACCAGCGAGATGATTTGTTTTGTAATTTCATCAGAACAATTACTGTTACTATAACAAAACAGTTCAAATTGTTCGTGATCATAGTTAGAAAAGAAAGGAATAACAAAAAAACCTACCGGATGTTTTCTGAAATCAGCAGATACGAAACCAATCCTGATTTTACCTGATTTTATTGAATTGATTTTTTTGTTGGAAAGCTGTTGACATGGTAGTCTTGCATGTAAATCGGACCAGCGAAGTGATTCCTTCAAGACGTCGTCATAGCAATACTCTGACAAATACTGCATGTTCATCAAAATATTACTATGGATTTCTGAAAAGCATGGATCAGAGGCCAGTGCCTTCCTGAAACAATCTATTGCTTCCCTTACCCGCCCTGTTTCCTTGTAAACACCCCCCAGGTTCGTTAATGCGACAGGATAATTTGTGGTTAATTCAATTGCCCTGGAAATATAACGAATTGCCGATTCCGAATCAGCCAGCCAATGACAAACGACCCCCATTCCATGAAGCGCCCTTGGATTATCAGACTGATCCGACAGTATGTCCTCATATATACTTCTCGACTGCTCATATTCACCTCGTGTGAAATACTTTTGGGCCTTAAGAAATTGACCATCAAGGTGGGGCGGAGATACAGGGTGCGCATGACTGTAAGCTTGCCAGGCAGTACGAAATACTTCTTCAATAGAATCTGCAAAACGAGCGGAATCACAGAGAGCAGAAGAAACAAGCAGATTCCTAAGTTCTAGATGGTATGTTGAAAGACGTTTGACGTCAGAACTAAGAGAAACAGATAAAGCCAGATAATCATCAACTGTCTCCGCGATCAGTTCAGTCGCCCCCAGATTTGTTAGAATGCTGGATCCCACCCTTGCAGCGTGACGATTACCCCTTAAAGTAATAACAGGTACGCCCATAAAAAGGGCCTCAAAGGTTGTGGTTGTTCCGTTGTAAGGGAAGGGATCCAAAGCAATATCGATATGGTTGTAGGTTGCAAGATGGTCTGAGAAGGATTCCTTTGCCGGAACACACATAATACGTTCAGTTGCTATTCCGTGAGCTTCAAAGCACGCAGTAAAGTTTTTGGCTAGAACTGGATCACAGAATGATTGCGATTTCAACAATAGTCGGGAAAAGGGCACTGACAAAAGTATATTGCTCCAAATGGCTATGACTTCTGGCGTGATCTTGGCCGGATAATTAAAACATCCAAAGGTAACAAACCCATTGATAAGTAATGGCGTTGACGCAACGTCAGGAGGATTCTTTGGCGGCTGATAGCATAGAAAACAATCCGGAAGCCGCATCAGCCGTTCAGAGTGTTGTTCATCGCTAAACCCTTCAGGATCGGCAACAGCGTCAGTAATTCTATAGTCCATCGCTGATATGCCAGTAGTATTCGGATAGCCGAGCCAAGTTATTTGTATCGGGGCGGCTCGATGAGCAAATATTCCCAACCGGTTATCTGCCGTATGCCCGGACAGGTCAATTAGAATATCGATCCGGTCATCACGTATTCTTGCTATCGCCTCTTCATCCGAAAACGAGCGGATATCATGCCAGTAATCAGCATATCCTTTTAATTGCTCCGTTACATTGTCTGGCGTTAGTACATTTGAGTAACAGTGGATTTCAAAACGGTTATGATTATGAGCTGCTAAAAGCGGCTCAAAGAAAAAGGCCACAACATGCTTTCTGAAATCAGGGGAGATGTAGCCAATCCGGAGTTTCCCTGGCTGACGGGCAGGAAAAACATTCGAGTCTGTCTTTAATGTAAGTTTTCTTTCCCATATACGACTTTGATAAAGGATTTCATCCTGAGAAAAATACGTCGAAAAATTCATGGCATACAGCATGTTTGAAAATACTGGCAGACCTCCGCCAACTTTTACCGCTGACTTATACCAGTCTACTGCCTCAGTAGCCTTGCCAGATGCTCTCTTTAGCACTGCCATCACCTGCATACAGTCGGCAGACGTTGGCAACAGTTTAAGAGCTTTTTGAGCATATTCTTCTGCTGCAACATAATTCGAACTGATCTCATAACTCATTGAAAGACCTAATAGAGCTTCTCCACAGTCTGACTGTATAGCTAAAGCGCTGTGGAATGCATTAACAGCTTCTTCAATACGAAAAAGCATCCTTAGTGCTTTTCCCATTGCCACATAAATCTTTGCATCCGGTGAATATTCGATTGCTTTCTGATAGAACGAAACAGCTTCTTCAAACTTTTGCTTTTGGCAGCAGAGATTTCCAAGCCCCAGACAGACAACAGAAGAATCCGGTTTTAACGCCATGGCTTTCTGGTAGCACTCCTCAGCTTCGACAAAGCGTCCCAGTTCATTCAGCATTTTTCTTAAATTGAAAAATGCATCAAGATAATCCGGTTTAAGTTGTATTGCTTGCTGCACCAACCTGACAGCCTCTTCTGTATCTTTTCTGCCTCTGTACATGACAACACCAAGTCCATGAAGTGACCGGTGATGATTAGGAATTCGTGAGATGATATCACGATAAATTGCTTCCGCCTGAATAAAATCACCTTTATCCACGCACATAGAAGCTTTTCGGCACATTTCATTAACCGTTAATTCATCATATAAAACAAGTTTTTTAGTCATATAGTTGTTCAGTTTAAAGGCAAAAAAAGATGTGGTAAAAGAGAATAATCTCAAAAAAAAAGCCTGACAGATGTCAGGCTTACTATACATCTTATTATACCAACAATATTAGAGGGAAGTCCATCCGGAATAATCAACAGTTGCATTAGCAGGTGTAGTAGCAACTGCACCGATAGCTGCAGCAGACCAGTACATTTTTGGATCAGTATTGTTAGTACCCATCTGGCGGTCACCAGACGAGTGTTTTGATTGAGCCGAATAATTTGTAGAAGTTGAAGTGACACCAATATTCACTTTATTTGATGGGGAAAATGTACCACCACCAATAACCGTCGTACCAGTAATACTGGTGCTTGCATAGGCTGAACCTGCAGCCATCATCAGAGCGGCAACAAAACATATTTTTATTAAAGTCTTATTCATTTTAATAGCTCCTTTCAATTAAATTGAGAAACAATAATCTAGAGTGTCGGATAGACCTGATTATCAGCAAAAGATGATTCCATCTGGGTCTTGAAGTTGCGAAGATCCGAAGTTCCTGCCGAGTTAAAACCTTTGATGCGGTATGCCGAGAACTGCGGAATAGCAACAGCAGCCAAGATGCCGATAATCGCAACAACGATCAGCAGCTCAATCAAAGTAAAACCTTTTCTGTTTCTGATTTTGTTAAGCATGTCATTCTCCTTTCTTTGTTTTGTGCTCATAATTGAGCAATAAGTAAAATGTTCTACATATACTGCAATTTTCAAACCAGTCTTCCGGCTATTTAATTTCAGCTGTTTACAAACATCCATTTGCGATATCGTTAAACCTTAAACAAAAAAAACCAAATATAGTCACCAGGACTGCCAAAAATCGTCACCCAGACTCAAAATACAGGATATGATTGCTGTTCGGCAAAAGCAGCTTCCATCTGAGACTTGAAGTTTCTTAAATCCGAGTTCGCTGCTGAGTTATAGCCTCGTAATGTATAGTCGCGAAAAATAGGGATGCTAACTGAGGCCAATATCCCTATTATTGCCACCACGATCAACAATTCGATCAGAGTAAAGCCGGCAATTTTATGTCGAACTGCTTTCATAGTTCTCCCCCACGATTCCCGCAAAGCGTTGCAGCTACCGTGCCATTACAACCGGGCACACCACATCTTGCATCTAATTCCATTAAGCCTTCAAGATGGCATTAATCCATGGCCAATTCGAGAGGCTCTTCATGCTCGGTTTATCTGATGCCATTTGATTTAAGCCGTGCTATGCCTGTTCAGTTGCGGCATCCAATGAATCGAATACACGATTTCGTCGTAGTACGTTCCAGATCTGTTCGGCTGGGTTCAGTTCCGGTGAATATGGCGGTAGCAGTACAAGAGAAACGTTTTCAGGGATTTTGAGATCCTTGCTTTTATGTGAGGATGCCCCATCCAGCACCATAACAATGAAGTCATCAGGATGCGATTCACTGATCTGCTTCAGAAAACAGCTCATGTTTTCTGTGTTCATCTTTTCGCAGGTCATGTAATCAAGGCTGCCATCCCAAGGGCTTATGGCGGCGTACTCATACCGATATTCACGGATCAGAGCTAAATTCACAACTGGTCGGTGTGGTGCAGGAGCCCAACAAGCACGGGGATCGCTCATCCGCCCAAAGCGTGCCTCATCCTGAAACATTAATCGGACTGGAAGGCCGTCCTTGTTTTTCAGGCAGGCGGCATCCACAATTTCGGGGAGTTTTTTTTGAACTCCTCCTGAGCGACCGGGTCACTTTTAGGATGTTTCGTGTCTGGCTGAACCTTGCGCCAACCATGTCGCGACAGTAGCCGATATGTTGTTGAAGTAGGAGTTGCGTGACCCAAACGTTCTACCAGTGCAGCGTGTATGGGCGGGACAGAGAGAACTTGTCCTGCTGTCGCTGAATCAGCCCATTGAGACAGGAATTCACGTTCTTGTTCAATGGTCATTATGCAGTTTCGACGACCTCCCCAGGTTTTACGAGAAGTGCCATCTTGACTGCGAATATTGCGTCGATTGCGAAAAACCGTTCTTTTGCTTGTTCCAAGAATGTCCGCCGCTTTGTCAGAGTCGAGACCAAGCTCAGCTATTAACAATACTGATAAAGCCTTGCGCAGTTCAGATGCTGACTTTGCTTGTTCCCTAAGAAGACGTGCTTGAGCAACTTCGATATCGCTGATACAAACTGTGCTCGCCATGGCTCACCTCCATGCCGAGAGTATAAATTAATGACAACTTGAATGCAACTTTGAATAAGCAGCTCACTCTTCCCCGACATCCAGCCCAAACTTCGCCAAACGATACCTGAATGACCGGAAAGACATCCCCAGCAGTTCCCCGGCCTTTTTCTTGGCTCCCCCGGTTTTTTCCAGCGCCTTGAGCAGATATTTTTTCTCCAACTCCTCCAGCAGCGGCTCAAGCAGCATGCCCTCTTCCGGAATTTCTATATCGGCAGTGAGACAGGCCGTTCTAGCGACCAGCATCTGCTTTGGAAGATTGTTTTCCGAAATCAGCTGCGGATCCAGAATGAGACTGCGCTCAATGCAGTTTTCAAGTTCGCGGATATTCCCTGGGAACTGGTAGTTCATCAGCGCCTTGAGTGCGGTTGGCGCTACGGTCGCCGGAGCAGCCTGCCCGCCGGCATGGTACTTCCGGCAAAAGTGTTCCACCAGGAGCGGAATATCCTCGATCCGCTCCCGCAGCGGCGGCATCAGCAACTGCACCACGTTGATGCGGTAGAACAGGTCTTCCCGGAACGAATTTTCACGCACCTGGGACTCCAGGTCCCGATTGGAAGCACAGATAATGCGGACATCGGTCTTGCGGGTCTGGGTACACCCCACCCGCTTGAACTCACGCTCCTGCAACACCCGTAACAGTTTGGTCTGCAACAGCAGTGGCAACTCTCCGATTTCGTCCAACAGCAGCGTACCCCCTTCGGCTTGTTCGAACAGACCGGGGCGATCAACGACTGCCCCGGTGAACGAGCCCTTCTTGTGTCCGAACAGCTCGCTTTCGATCAGGTTTTCCGGTATGGCGCCGCAGTTGACGGCGACAAACGGTTTTGACTTCCTGGGGCTGCAGGTGTGTACCGAGCGGGCAACCAGCTCCTTGCCGGTTCCGCTTTCCCCTAGCACCAGTACGCTACTCTGGCTGTTGGCAACCTTCTGGATCA
>MGZK01000022.1 GCA_001802125.1 Geobacteraceae bacterium GWC2_55_20 | reverse complement strand
AACCCTGGTGCTGATCGAGAGCAGCGTATTCCTGTTTTTTTCATTGAGTTTGCTCATGTTGTCCAAACGGGTCGTCCGCGCCAGAATATCACTGGTAGCGATGTTAAGCTGCCTGGCTCCACTCTGGAGATCCAAAGCCGCCTGCGAAATCGCGTCTACATCGCTCGGCGTTGTATTATCCCCCACTGCCGCGATCAGGTTGTCGAATGTTTCAAGTATATCAGTTGTTCCATAGGTCGGGTTTGCTCCGATGCCCTTGAGCAGTCGGTCTCCGGTTACGTTCAGTGGCTGCACAGAATTCTGGGCCACCTCGATAGAGAGCTGGGTGCCATCGCCATCGTAGTTGTTGTTAGTGATACTGAAGGGCGGAGTAGCATTGTCGGCTCCGGCAAAAATATACTGATCTCCGAACTGGGTATTTGCCATGTCAATAAGCTGCTTTTTCAGATCAACAAGCTGGTCGTGCGCGCTCTGACGAATGGCGGGATCATCACTGCCTGTATTGAGAGTGCCCGCCACCTTCCTGGCCAGGTTTACAACATCTGACATCCCA
Organism: Geobacteraceae bacterium GWC2_55_20; assembly: GCA_001802125.1. Lineage (GTDB taxonomy): Bacteria > Desulfobacterota > Desulfuromonadia > Geobacterales > Pseudopelobacteraceae > JACRCG01. The sequence goes on along the minus strand of MGZK01000022.1, from coordinate 7,500 downwards.
TCCACGGAAGTGCTGGTGAACTGCAGCCAGGACGTCGCCTTGTTGATGTTGCTTGATCGCTGATCAATTGCCCTGAGCTTGTCGCCGATTTCCAGCAGCAACCTCGAAGAGATCGGATCGTCACTGGGTGTATTGACATTCTGCCCGGATGATATCTGGTTCTGCAGTTTATCGAGCTTGGCCCGACCCTGCTGCAGATTGTAAATTGCATTGTCCGATGACATGTTGGCTGTAACTCTCATTGTTATTCTCCCGATCGCGTTATGCGCAAGCTAACCGCCCGGCGGCTAGCGGATCATGCCGATCACCATGTCCATCATCTCGGTTGCCGTGGTAATCAACTTGGACGATGCCTGGTAAGATCGTTGGTATTTGACCAGGTTGGTCAGTTCTTCATCCAGAGAAACGCCCGAATTGGATTCCCGGAGCGTTGTCAGTTGTTTGCTGAAAGCCTCATCCTGCGCCACGGTGGTTTTGCTGGACTGGACGTCCAGTCCCACCTTGCTTACAAGGCTGCTGTAATAACTGCTGAATGTTGCCGTGGGCGCGCCTGACGGCACCGTATAGGTACTGTTCAGCTGGACAATTGCCAGGGCATTGCTGTTGTCACCGGGAAGAAGCGCACTCCCGGAAGCGGCGATGGTTGAGATGTCAAGTCCGGCATCGATTGAAAATGCGCCAGCGGCGCCGTCCACGACTCCCAGCGGTGTAAAGAAATTCTGGTTGGTACCACCGGTTGGACTGAAGCCGATCGAATGCTGGGCGTTTACCGCATCGGCAATGGATTTGGCCAGCGTGTCCACCTGTGCCAGATAGCCGGGTATGATCGTATCCCGCATGGCCACTGTGGCACCCAGTTCACCGGTGGTCGGCGTAACAATGGCTAAAGCTCCGCCTGGAGGTGTCAGCTGGACAACGAAGTTGTTCGGATCGGTCTGGTCCAGTGAAAAGGCGCCGGCATTCGAACCGGTTACAAGTTCGGCGCCACCATCGGCATACTTTATATCAGTTGTACCGTCCACATTCTCGGTAAAGGTTATGCCAATTTTCTGTGAAAGATCACGCACCAGTTGATCCCGCTGATCACGCATTTCGTTGGCATTGCCACTCAGCAGTTCGGTGGACTTGATCTGGCCGTTCAGTTGGGCAATATTTGTCAAGGTACTGTTGATGCTGTCGGTCAGCGGGACAAGAGTCGCGTTCTGGGTGGCAATGGCATCGTTGAGTCCCCTGCTGACTGACTGGAAATTGTCCGACAGTATCTGTGCCCGGGTGATGACCACTTGGCGTTCCGAGGTGCCGCCCGGATTGAGAGTCAGGTCCTGCCAGGCGCCAAAAAAATTCGAGAGCGCCGTACCGATGCCGTCATTTGAGACTTCGTTAAAATAAGGCTCAATCTGCTGAAGGACTGTGGATTTGGATGTGTCAAAACCCTGGGTTGTCTGGGCGCTAACGAGTTGCTGCTGCAAGAGGCCGTCGTAGTATCTTTCAACTACCGATATCTGCACCCCGGTTCCCAACGGGAATCCGTTATGCAGAGTAGGCGGAGCCGACTCCAGCAGCACCCTCTGGCGTGAATAGCCCTGAGTGTTGACATTGGCGATATTTTCCGACGTCACTTCGGTCGCGATCCTGTAAATATTGAGACCGTTCTTGCCAATCTCCATGGCCGCTGAAAGTCCCATGTCAAGCCTCCCTGTTAATCATGACGGCAGCGGCGGGCCGCTGCTGGTATCCGCCCGATGCGCCGTACACATTGGACTGGTTGATAAGACGAGTGATAAGGCCGAGTGACGTTGTTGCCATCGCCGCAAACCGTTCTGCAATCTCCTGGTTCAGCGCGGCCGCCTGCTTGATTCTGTCGGCGGCTTTGCTGACTTGGCGCTGTTTTGAGAGCAGCTCCCCGCTTCCCCGCTTTGCAAGATGCTCCGCCAGTGCTCCTAACGCGGTCGTGCCAGCCAGCCCTTCACGAGCGGCGCAGGCGGAAACCGCCTGTTGCAAGGACGGCGCATGCTCTGAGATTTTATTGATCAGCTCTTCCTTGGCCTGGTTGGATACAGCCATTGCATTGATATCGATGTTGCCGAGCTCGACGGTCTCCCGTTCCAGTAACGCCAGCAGATCATCCAGAAGCGCGGCCTCTATTGCCAAGGTTTCCATCAGTTTTTTAAGTTCCATTAGCACCTGCTCCGAATCTATCGTTCTACTCGTGATGATCGACTTTTGGCACGGCCTTGCGGCTCTCCTGGCGAATGATATCCTTCTCGATCATTTTGGCCAGCCCCATGCCGCCGCCACGCTTGACAGATACAGCGGCGTATTCCTGATCCAGCATGGAGCGATAGATTTCCTCTCCATGTCCGCCGCCGGTCAGCTTGTCCATGCCGACCGTTTCACGCATCGATTTCAGCATCATGCCAACCACCAGCGCCTCAAAGTCCTGGGAAACCTTTTTGGCCTGGAGAAGCTGCTTCTTGCTCAGACCATCTCCGGACAGGTTCTGGCGCTGGAGCTGGCGGGCCTTGGCGGCAGCGTTGTCGGTGCTGTCCGGTATCGATGTAACGGCAGTCATGTCCATATCGTTCTTATCGTCCTGATTTGCTTTAGATTAAGTTTTAAATGATCGAGAGTTCTGCCTGCAGAGCCCCTGCAGCCTTGACCGCCTGCAAAATACTGATCAGATCGCGCGGAGTGACCCCCAGCAGATTCAGAGCCCGCACCACGTCTCCGATGCTGGCCCCTTCCGGCATCACCATCAGGCGACGATTCTCTTCTTCAACCTTCAGGTCGGTACGCGGAACCACCTTGGTCTCGCCGGTCTTGCTGAACGGCGCCGGCTGGGAAACCTGAGGCGTTTCCTTGATCACCAGCGAAAGACTCCCGTGGGTAACCGCCACCGTGGAAATTCGCACGCTTTCGCCCATGACGACCGTGCCGGTGCGTTCGTTGAGCACCACCTTGGCTTGCACGTCCGGCTTTACTTCAAGAGTTTCAAGAGCCGCGATAAATTCAACCGTCCGGTTGGCGTATGACTCGGGTATTGTCAGGGTCACTGATCCGGAGTCGCGGCTCGTGGCGACACCGGCATTGAATTTCTCATTGACCGCCGTGACAATTCGGGAAGCAGTGGTGAAGTCGGAAGTTTCCAGATTCAGATGCAGTACCGACTTCCCGGCCAGGGTATTCGGCAATTCACGCTCCACCAGCGCCCCGTTGGGCACCCGGCCAGCGGTCGGATGATTCTTCTGGGCAGTGGCCCCCTGGCCTCCAAAGGCAAACGAGTTGGTCAGCACCGATCCCTGCGCCACCGCGTAGACCTGATTGTCGGCGCCTTTCAAAGGGGTCATGATCAATGTTCCCCCGGCGATACTCTTGGCGTCTCCCATTGATGAGACCAGAACATCAAGACGGTTGCCCTGCTTGGAAAAAGGGGGCAGCGTGGCCGTGACCATTACCGCAGCCACGTTTTTCAGCTTGATGTCATTGACCGAGGTGGTGATGCCCATCCGCTCCAGCAGATTCACCACCGACTGAATCTGGATCTTGGTCTGATCGCTGTCGCCCGATCCGTTCAATCCGACAACCAGACCGTATCCCACTAGCTGGTTGTCACGCACACCTTCAATTGAAGCGATATCCTTGATGCGTATGGCGTGGGCCATGGACGAGAGACAGAGCAGCAACGTACAGACGACGATGGTATTGATTATTTTCATTGGATTACCTTTTTTTGCAGCATGTGACACTTGAATGCCATCAGAACGGCCAGAGTTTGTCTACAATATTCATCAGCCAGCCCGGACTCTGGCGGTCGGAAATGATGCCGCGTCCCGAATAGCTGATCCTTGCGTCGGCAATGTAGATCGAATTGACCACGTTGTCGGCGCCTATATCGCGTGGGCGAACCGTCCCTTCCAGTATGATTTCCTGGTCCTCGTTGTTTACCTTGATATTGCGCCGCCCCTCAATCAGCATGTTGCCGTTGGGCAGCACGTCGATGACACGGGCCGTCATGGTCGCCTTGAGATTTTCAGCCCGGGATGTGGAACCGGAACCTTTATAGGATGAGTCCACGCTGGCATTGATCAGCTTGGATAAATCTCCGATATTGTTTTTAAGCAATCCGACCTTCTCAAGCCCCATGAAATTGGGAATACCGGCGTTAACCGTAGATCCGCGCGAAGTATCGGTCTTGGCCTCTTTGGATGCACTGGCGGTCTCGGTAATCACAATGGTCAGGGTGTCACCCCTGCGGCGCGCCTTAAGGTCTTCGGTCAGCCCGCCGGACGATGCCTGCCAGATCGATCCATTCGAGTAATCCGCAACCGGTTTGGGCAACTGTTCATCATAACCGGCTGTTTTTACGCGTGTGTTTTCTACGGCACAGCAGGTCAATGCCAACGACATTGATAACAGAACGATGTGTTTCATTTTTCTTCCTTATCAGGTTAAAACCATTCCCTACATTTACCAGGCCGAAATGACCATGACTTCTTCATTCATCCTGCCAATTGTGCGGAATGCATCCAGGATTAAAACCCCACCTGTACCGTTGTGGAGTTGATCACCCGCGCCGGAATTTCCTTGAAGGAGCTCTGGTTCTGCACCATGATGATATCCCCCTCGCCCCCCGAACTGCGAGCCTTCCCCGCTACAGAGACCTTCATGACCTCGTTTTCGGCGATGATCGTAACCATTTGGCCCGACTTGATCAACGGCACCTTTTCGACCTGGTCCGCCCGCACCGGCTGGTTTGCTTTCAGAGTCATCCGGCTTTTCTTACCGGCGATTTCCTCGATCTTGCGAGCCGCCCTGTTGGAGTTATATGATATCTCGCGCTGCTGCAGGGCCAAGTCGGCCGCCGAAATCAGCGAACCATGCTCAATCTGGCGCGTGGTTACAACCATCTCCGTCAGCGCATCAACGTCCACCCGCACCGGGATGTTGCGCACCAATCGATCTTTCTGGCGGGCCAGGACAGCCATGCTTAACGTGCCCCACCCTTCCCACTGCTGAGAAGCTACCACTTCATAATCGATTGGCCCCTCCGGGAGCTTCAGCGCATCGGAGATCGTTATCCGGCGAATACGGACATCCCAGCCCATACCGGCAGTGCGGGTTGTTATAAACGCGGTAACAACTCCGCGGACTTCGCTTTCACGGTCCACCGCTGATTGTGCATTGCAGGGAAATAACGCAACGACCACCGACATGGCAAAAAGTATATACGGCAAAAAACTTTTCATAACAGGTCAGCTCCCAACCTATCTGCGCATGTTGTTGGCGGTCTGCAGCATCTCATCCGAGGCCTGCACCGCCTTAGAGTTGATTTCGTAGGCCCGCTGCCCGACTATCATGTTGACCATTTCTTCCGCCACGTTGACGTTACTCATCTCAAGCAGTCCCTGGGTGACCGTGCCAAGCCCGTTCTGACCGGGCGTCCCGGTGGTGGCGGTACCCGAAGCATCGGAAGGCAGATAGATGTTTTTGCCCTGGGCGGAGAGTCCGGCCGGATTGGAAAATGCCGCAAGCTGAATGCTTCCGACGGTTGTGGGCGCACTCTGGCCTGCCTGCTGTACGGAAACTGTACCGTCACTGCCAATATTGATTTTGGTTGCGTTGCTGGGTATTACTATCTCCGGCAAAAGCGGATTTCCGTCAGTCGTGACGATCCGCCCCTGGCTGTCCCGTTTGAAGGCACCAGCCCTGGAATAGCCGGTGGTACCGTCCGGCTGCTGAATCTGGAAAAAGCCGTCACCTTCGATGGCAATGTCCAGTTCGTTGCCGGTCTGGGAAAAATCTCCCGGCGCAAAAATCTTGGTGACCGCGGCCAGACGCGTGCCCAGGCCGATCTGGATGCCGGTCGGAACCTGGGTGGCATTGGTGGCCGGCGATCCGGTGGACTTCAGGTTCTGATACATCAAATCCTGAAAGTCAGCCCGGCTGCGCTTGAAACCGGTGGTATTGACGTTGGCCAGATTGTTGGCAACCACATCGATATTCTTCTGCTGTGCCTGCATGCCGGAAGCGGCTGTCCAAAGTGCTCTAATCATGGTCGGACTCCTTGTGTTATATGCTTTTTATGAGGTTAGAGTTTGCCCAGGTCATTGGCCGCCTTGGCGGCCATGTCGTCGAAGCCGCGTATGACACGCTGACAGGCTTCGAAGTAGCGGTTGGTTTCGATCATCTGCACCATTTCCGAAATGGTCTCGACATTTGAACCTTCGAGATGCCCCTGACGAATCTGGGTTGTGGCGCTCTGACGTGGTTCCTGCTGATCGGCCGACACAAACAGGGTGCTGCCCAGCTTGGTCAGCTTGTAAGGCTTTTCAAAATCGACCAGCGAGATCGTTCCGGCCGGATTGCCGTCAACCGTAACCCCCCCTTTGGAGTCAATTTCGACACGGTTGCCTTGTATGCGGATGACACCCCCCTGGCCCAGAACGGGATAGCCGTCGGAGGTAACCAGGGTGCCGTCGGCCGACAGGCGAAAGTTACCCTGACGGGTGTAAGCGGTTCCGTCAGGCGCGGCAACGGCGAAAAAGCCGTCTCCGTCCAACGCCAGGTCAAGAGTGTTGCCGGTCTGACTGACCGGTCCACTTGAATAATCTATGTAGACATTTTCCTTCTGCAGGATCGGGTCTGCAGTTGTGCTCTGAGGCACTTTGGGGGGATTCGTATTGCTGGCCAGCAACCCCTCGAAGGACATCTTGTCTTTTTTGAAACCGGCCGTATTTACGTTGGCCAGATTGTTGCTGATTATATCCAGCCGCCGCATGGCTGCAAGATTCCCTGAAATGGCCGCATACATTCCGCTGTTCATTATTATTCTCCTCTTAACCGGCTAGTTCTTGTGCAGCTTCAACCGTCCCCGCAACCTGACCATGGCCTGACTGATCAACTGGGAGATCCGTGATTCCGTGAGTCCCAGCGTTTCGCCAATTTCTCTAAGGTTGAAATCCTCATTGTAATAAAGTGTCACCGCCAGGCGTTCCTTCTCCGGCAGGGTATCAATGGCCTGCCCAAGAGCTTCGGTCAGCTGGATCATCATTACCTGCTGCTGCGGGTTCTTCGCATCGGTTTCGCATAGGACGTCAGCCAGGCAGAGCGGATTCCCGTCGTCATCTTCCCAGCTGTCATCAAGGCTGATAAATGTGAATACATGTACATCTTCCAGAAGCTCGTAATATTCATCCAGACTCATTCCAAGCGCACCAGCAACCTCTTCACTGGTTGGATTCCGTCCCAGAGCATGTTCAAGGGTACGCAGCTCTTTTGCCAAGCGCTTGTACTTGTCACGCATCGAACGGCTGAGCACATCGTATGATCGCAATTCATCCAGAATAGTTCCGCGCACATGCTGCTCGGCAAATGTTTTGAACAGCACCCCCTTGGAAGGATCATAGCGGTCCGCCGCATTTATCAGGCCGATCATTGCGGCACTCATCAGGTCCTGCTGGTCGAGATGCTGCGGCAGATGGAACATCATTCTGCCGACCA
>MGZK01000021.1 GCA_001802125.1 Geobacteraceae bacterium GWC2_55_20 | reverse complement strand
GCGCACCATCAGATCCGGCACGGTTGCAATGGACAAGCCGCTGGTGGTGGCCGTGGGACGGAACATGTCGGCCCTGTATGCCGACTGGCGCCGGGAATCCTTCGGCAAGGGGGCTTTATTCGGGATACTGGCTCTGGCCCTGACGTCAGCCCTGTTGTTTTACCAGCACCACCAGCGCAATTTCGAGATAACCTCGGCCAGATACCTGGAAGAACTGCTCCGGGCCAAGGAAACGGCGCAAGAGGCCAATGAAGCCAAAGGCCGGTTGCTGACGACGGTTGCACACGAATTTCGCACCCCCCTCAGCCTGCTTACCAGCAGCACCGACATCCTCGACCGTTATGACGAACGACTGAGCCGTGACGAGCGCATACGGCAACATGACCATATCCGCAGCGCCGCGCAACAGATGTCAGGCCTGGTTGATTCCGTGCTGGCTTTCAACCTTCTTGATACGCACATCCACAGTCATAAAGCGGTTGAAATCGACATCGGGCAATTCTGCCTGGGTATTGCCGAAGAGGCTAGAATTGCCTGTTGCAGCAGTCACGACTTCAGTGTATCAATCGCCGACAATTGCGGGACAGCCCGGTTGGACAAGACCCTCTTGCGCCGGGTGGTGGAGAATCTGCTGACCAATGCCTTCCGCTATACGCCGACTGGCGGAAGCGTCTCGTTTCATGTCAGCCGCGAGAACGGCCGACTGCAGTTGGTGATTTCGGACTCGGGCATCGGTATACCGGAGGAATGTCAAAAGCGGATATTCGAGGCTTTTTACCGCTGCAATAATGTCGAGGCACGGCGCGGAGTCGGACTGGGTCTCTCCATTGTTCAAGAGGCATTATCGCAATTGGGCGGTGCCATCTCCATTGACAGCAGTGCCGGCAAAGGCACATCCATGCGGGTGGAAATCCCTATCGTTGAACGCCTGGACCAAAAGGAACAGCTGCCATGTACTCGATCCTGATAATCGAAGACGACCCCGCGCTCTGCTGCAACATGGAGCTGATCCTGCGAATGGAAGGTTTTGATGCCCGCACCGCAGCTGATGGGCTCTCAGGACTTGCCAGCATTAATGAAAAGCACCCGGACCTGATCCTCTGCGACATTCTCATGTCGGAAATGGACGGTCATACCCTGCTGGGTGTGCTGAAGAGAGAAACGGAGCTGGCCGGTATTCCCTTCATCTTTGTTACGGCGCTAGGAGAACGTAGCGATGTACGGCTGGGCATGTCGTCCGGAGCGGATGATTATCTGACCAAACCATTCACTGCTGATGAACTGGTAGCCGCGGTAACCGGACGCCTGCATCGTCTTGAGACGATCCGGCTGCACAGCACCAGGGCAACTTTCAGGGAAGAGCATGACATTCTCCGTCAGCGTATTTCCACACGGGAACGCGAGGTTCTGCTGCTGGTGGGAAGCGGAGCCACCTCACGGGAAATCGCAGACAGCCTCGGCATCAGCCTCAGAACCGTGGAAGTGCACCGTTCCAACCTGATGGACAAACTGGGCGCCACCAACGCGGCAATGCTGGCACGCTGGGCGGTCATCGCGGAACAGATGTAATCGGTAAATGCACTTGATTTCCCGAATCCAACCCGCCTGCAACTATTCCCACTACGTATTTCCCACAATAGACAGTATAGAGTTTTGTGCTATTCTTCATTAAACAAACTCCAAGTCAATGAGTCGAAATATTTAACCAGTAGTTTCCGTAAGATAGAGGAGAATACAGTCATGAGTTTCAGCATAAAATCCAAGATTGTCATCATAGTACTGGCAGGGTGTGTTTCCGTAATCGTTGCCGGGACTCTGGGTCTGATCGGCATGAAATCCAGCAACGGCCAGATTGAAACGCTTTACAAGCAGAACCTTACCACCGTAACCCAGCTCAGCCAGATCATGGGGCTTATGCGCGACAACCGCATCCAGCTGCTGCTTTCGCTCCAGCACGACCCCAAGAGCCCCGACATCGTCAAGCTGCACGATCATGCGCTTAACTTCCACACCGATCAGGTCATGAAGAATATCGAAGAGATCACGGCTATCTGGAAGGAATACGCCAGCAGCCCGATGAGCGCCGAAGAGAAACGCATGGCCGATGATTTTGCCGAGAAACGGACTCGTTTCGTCAAGGAAGGACTGTTGCCGGCGCGCGAGGCGATCCTGGCGGGACAGTTCGATCAGTCGATATCCCTGACCCTGACCAGGATCAATCCGCTCTTCAAGACCGCCAATGAGGCGGTGGTAAAGTTGTATGAAAACGAGAAGGCCCTGGCTCAAAAATCCCACGAAGAGGCAATCAGCAACTATCGCACCACGATGTTCTGGATCATCGGCGCCATTGCCGGCGCCATCCTGATATCGCTGGCTCTGGGGATAATGATCATCCGCTCCATCGCCAGTTCGACTTCGGCACTGATTCATGCCAGTAACGCCATGGCCAATGGCGACCTGACGCAACGCGTCCGCCTGAAAAATCGGGACGAACTGGGCACAATCGGCGCGTCATTCGACACGATGGCCGAGGCCTTCTCCGAAGCTCTGGCCAAGGTTGCCGAGAGCTCAACCCAGGTGGCCACGGCGGCCAGTCAGGTTCAAAGCACCGCCAAAAGGATCGCGGCCGGCGCTGAAGAGGTCTTTGCCCAATCAACCACCGTTGCCACCGCCGGCGAAGAGATGGCGGCCACATCCGGAGACATCGCCCGCAACTGCCAGTATGCCGTGGAAGGCGCCCAGGTGGCGACGCAAACCGCACAGAAAGGCTTCGACGTGGTCAGGCAGACCATCGACGGCATCAAGTTTCGCGGTTCAAAGACCCGTGAAAATGCCGAGATCGTCGAATCGCTCGGTTCCCGCTCCGACCAGATCGGCGCCATCGTTGCCACAATCGAGGATATCGCCGACCAGACCAATCTGCTGGCCCTGAACGCCGCCATCGAGGCGGCCCGCGCCGGAGAGCAGGGCCGAGGCTTCGCGGTTGTCGCCGACGAGGTTCGGGCGCTGGCCGAACGCACCACCCGCGCCACCAAGGAGATCAGCGAAATGATCAAGGCGATCCAGTCGGAGACCAGGCTGGCGATCACCTCCATGGAAGAGGGGGTCAAGGGGACTGAGCGGGGCGCGGCGGACGCAGCACGACTGGAAACGTCGCTCAACGAAATCCTGGAGCAGATCAACACCGTATCGATGCAGATTCACCAGATCGCCACCGCCGCCGAGGAGCAGACCGCCACCACCAGCGAGATATCCAGCAACATGCACCAGATTACCGGCGTGGTGCAGCAGACCTCCCAGGGCGCCCATGAGTCCGCCACCGCGGCGTCACAGTTGAACGGCAGCGCCGAGGAACTGCAGCGACTGGTACGGCGCTTCAAGCTGTAAGGCGCAAGGGCGAGCTGTTCATGTGGTGCTAGTGCCCGCCGCAACCGCTGCCGCAACCGCCGCCGCAGCCTGGCTTGACAATGTCGGCGGCTTTCGGTTTGTTACAGAGATTGAGCGATGAACTGTCCACAAACCAGGCCTCGTCCTCCATCTTCCCTTGCAGCTCGTTTTTCTTGAGCATCATCAGCACCCGCATCTCGGTAGTTTCCAGCAGGTGTGCCGCTTCGGCAATCGGTACAAAAGATGTTCCCGCTCCACACATGATTACTCTCCTTATGCCGCCTTTGGCAGCGTTTCCTCGCCAAGATAGATGGACATCAACTCACCGTTGGTCAGATCACGCTTGCGCCTGCATGACATGGCTCGCGTCAGTTCCAATAGCGGCGTAGCCTGCTTCCGCTCAACCGCAATACCCATGCTGCGATAGCGCTCGATCAATCCGCCGGTGCCGGAGTGCTTGCCGATCACGATGCTGCGGGTCAGGCCCACTTCGGCCGGATCGAAGCCTTCGTAGTTGTGAGGATCCTTGATGACGCCATCGGCATGCAGGCCCGATTCGTGGGCAAAGACCCGTTCACCCACTACCGGCTTGGAAACCGAGAGCGGACGGTGGGAGGCCTTGGCGACGAAGAGCGACATCTCCCGGAAACGATGGGTATCGATGCCGGTCTCCAGGCCGCAGGCATGTTTCAGTCCCATCACGACCTCTTCCAGCGCCGCGTTGCCGGCGCGCTCTCCCAGACCGTTGATGGTGGTGTTGACGAACCTGGCGCCGGCTCGTATGCCGGCAATGGCGTTGGCTGTGGCCATTCCCAGGTCGTTGTGGGTATGGACCTCGATATCGACTTCGGGGACGGCCTTCCTGAGAAAAGCCACCTTGTCGAACATCGTAAAAGGATCCATGATCCCCAGCGTGTCGCAGAAGCGGAAGCGGTCACCACCCAGCGAACGGGTGATCTCCATCAGTTCCACCAGGAAGCCCATGTCGGCCCGGCTGGCATCCTCGCCGCCTACCGACACATACAGGTCATGCTGTTTGGCAAAACCGAGGGCGACTTTAAGCTGTTCCTTGACCGCCGCGCGATTTTTGCGCAATTTATGAGCAATCATCTGATCGGAAACCGAGAGCGAAATATCCACCGCCCGTACACCGCAAGCGATACTTGCCTCTATTTCAGGCACCAGCGCCCGGTTCCAGGTGATCAGGCGGGCGGAGAGTCCCAGGTCAACCAGCGCCCGGATTCCGGCCTGTTCCTCAACCCCCATGGCGGGGATGCCGCATTCGATTTCTCCCACGCCGATCGAATCCAGCATGCGGGCAATCGCGATTTTTTCGCGTTTGGAGAAGACCACCCCGGCGGTCTGTTCGCCGTCGCGCAGCGTGGTGTCATCGATAACGATGGTTTGCCTGTTTTCTGTGCATATCATGACAACCTCCAAAATGCAAAAACGCCGCGCCCCCAGTGGAGACGCGGCGCCATTGCCTTGTTCACTATTACTGCCAGGCTTCATTGCATCGGGTGTGCCATACCGGTCAGGAATTATCCGACATCGGTTGCTTAATTTCCGACATGGGGTATCATTATATCAAGTTCTCATTACTTGAGGCTCACAATGTCAATTCCGGCCACATTCAGAAACCACAGCCTGAAATCAAGAACCGCAGGAGCGGTAACACTGATGTTCATCCTGTTCAGTCTCGCCTGCGGCTATCTTGGTGAACGATTCCTGGAAAATACGATCCGTGAGACGATCGAGACAACACAGTTCTCGTATGTAAGCGCACTGGCGCAAAGTGTCGATGACAAGCTCGAATTGATCCAGAACGCACTGATCAGCTCTGCCTCGCAAATCGAGGAGGATCTGGTCGCCGACCATGACAAGGCCCAGTATTTCCTCAACGCCCGATATTCACTGGACTCGCTCTTTAAGAATGCCATGTTCCTGTTCTCTGCCGATGGGAGGTTGATTGCAGAGAGCCCCTTTATTGCCGGCCGGCGCGACAGGGATATCTCCTACCGTGAATATTTCCGTACAACGATGACAACCGGCAAAGCATTTATATCCGATCCTTTTATTTCCACCCATAACCAGGATCACCCGGTTGTTATCATGACAGCTCCGGTACGGGATCGCAAAGGGCGCATCATCGCCGTTCTGGCCGGCAGCTTTGACCTTCTGGGAGAAAACAACGTGATTGCCGATCTGGCCACCATGAAAAGCGGCAAAAGCGGTTACGTCTACCTGTTCACTACCGATCGCACCATGATCATGCACCCTGACCGTTCCAGGATCATGAAGCAGGATACCCCGCCCGGTTCCAATATTTTATTTGACAGGGTGATCGCCGGCTTTGAAGGGAGCGGTGAGACGGTCAACTCCCACGGCTTGCGTTTCCTGACATCATTCAAGAGATTACAAAAGGCCGAATGGATACTTGCGGCTAATTTCCCTTCAGAGGAAGCCTTTGCGCCCCTTGCCAGGGCCCGCAATTATTATACTTCGGCATTTGCCGTCCTCATTGTATTTGTTGCCGCTGCCGTATGGTTTATGATGCAGCGCTTTCTGGCTCCGCTGGACATCATGGCACGCCATCTGCGGCATCCGGATTTTGCCGGTTCCCGTCTTCCCGAGTCATTCACCGGCAATGACGAGATCGGTTCTCTGGCCCGGTCGTTCAACAGCATGGTGGAACTGCAGGAACGTCAGCGTCAGATATTGCGGTCAACTGATGCGATGTATGCTGATATATTTGACCATATCGGGGTAGGCGTGTCCCTGATAAGTCCGGAGATGAAAATTCTTTCCTTGAATCCGGTCATGCGGAAATGGTTCCCTAAAATCAAACGGGGGGACCCGCGGGAGTGCTTCGTGCTTTTCAACGATCCTCCCGGAACGGAGCCATGCCACTACTGCCCCACCATCAAAACACTCCGGGACGGGCAGACCCACGAAGCGGTCACCATGACACCGACTCCGGACGGCATCCGCAACTACAAGGTGGTCTCGTCTCCGGTATGTGACGGGACTGGAACTGTCGTTTCTGCTATCGAAGTCGTGGAAGACATCACCGAGCACGTCAATTTCGAGCAGGGCTTGAGGGAGGCGAAACAAGCCGCTGAATCCGCCAATCGGACCAAGAGCGAATTTCTTGCCAACATGAGCCATGAGATCCGCACCCCGATGAACGGCATCATGGGCATGGCACAACTGCTGAGCATGACCGAACTGACCGAAGAGCAGAAGGAATATCTGGGATATATCGAGTCATCGGGTCGCAACCTGCTGACCCTGATCAACGACATTCTTGATCTCTCCAAAATTGAGTCCGGCAAAATCGAGCTGGAACATGCTGATTTCTCTTTGGAACAGGCTATCAGGGATGTCATCAACACCCAAATATCAGGCATCCGGGCAAAACATCTCGGAATAAACTGCATAATCGGTTCCGAAATTCCGCTACCCGTTCATGGAGACCAGCTCCGTTTCAAGCAGATCATGCTCAATCTGATCGGTAATGCGATCAAGTTTACGGAACAGGGTGAGATTACCGTCACGGCAGCAATTGAAAGCCTGGTTGATGACACGGCCATCGTCAACATCAGCGTACGTGATACCGGCATCGGTATTGCTCCTGACCAGCAGGAAAAAATCTTCGGCGCCTTCAACCAGGCTGACGCTTCAACCACGCGCCGCTACGGCGGCACCGGCCTGGGATTGACCATCTGCCGCCGTCTGGTCGAGTTGATGGGTGGCAGCATCGGCGTTGAGGGCGCTGAAGGGAAAGGAAGTACATTCAACATCTCTCTTCCATTCGAAGTCGCTACGCTCGCGGAACCTGTATCTGCCGCACATGATATTCAACACCCAAGGCAAGGCCTTCCGCTCTCGATTCTGGCGGTCGAGGACAATCCCACCAATCAGAAATTCATTGGGGCGCTCCTGCGCAGGATCGGTCACCACGTCACCTGCAGCAGCAACGGCAGACAGGCGCTTGAAGCCTGGCGCACCGCTCATTTTGATTGCATCCTGATGGATATCCAGATGCCGGTAATGGGAGGCGAAGAGGCTTTGCAACAGATTCGTAATGATGAAAACTGCAGCGGCAGGCATGTCCCGGTGATCGCCTTGACCGCTCACGCGCTCAAGGGGGATCAGGAACGTTTTCTGGCACAGGGGTTTGACGGGTATCTGACAAAACCGTTGCGGATTGAAAAGTTGATCGAACAGCTGAATCAGTTGCTACCCCGGCATTGTGTCGGATATTCCGTAAATGGGGAGCTATCATGAAAATGGTATCGGAAATTAACCTGCAGGGGCTCCAGATTCTTGTAGTCGAAGATGATCCGGCATCTTCCACGCTGATTTCCCGCATACTCGGCAAATGCGGCGCCGTAGTCGATACCGCCAACAACGGTGGCACGGCACTGGCCAGGTTTGAAGAAAAACGTTACCCGATCATTGTGACCGATATCTGCATGCCGAACATGGATGGCCTGGAACTGGTGGCACGGATCAGGCAGCTTGATAAAAACGCCCAGATCATAGCAACTTCCGCAAATCGTGAAACAGATTGTCTCATCTCCGCAATCGAACTCGGTTTCAACGATTACTTCCTGAAACCGATTGAAATAGAGAAACTGCTGTGGGCGGTCAAACGCTGCGCGGATACCGTCGCCGACAGACAAAAACTGGAGGATGAACAACAGAAATTCAGGACCGTGGTCGAGTGCCTGGGGGAGGGCTTGACAATCAAGGACCTCGATTACCGGATCGTTTATCAGAATAAAGCCATGAGCGACCTGTTTGGCGATCATGTGGGAAAGCCCTGTTTCGGCATCTTCGGACTGGACTCCCCCTGTGAAAACTGTCCGACCGTAATGGCCATGACGGACGGAGCCACGCATAACTCCAGACGCTCCTGCCGGATCAACAGAAAGATCATTCATATCGAGAGTACCGCCTCACTGCTCCGCAATGCCCGCGGAGCAGTCACCGGCAGCGTCGAGATCATCCGCGACATCAGTGGCCGTGTGCAAAACGAGCATCTGATCGGCAATATCGCAAAAGGGGTGTCGGCCAAAGTTGGCGCGGAGTACCTGGCCTCGCTGACTTCCTACCTGACTGAAGCGCTGGAAATGGACTATGCCCTGGTGGGCGAGCTGAACGACGATAGAACCAGCGCACAGGCGCTGGCCTTCAGCTGCGCGGGAAAGCCCGCGGAACTCTTCACTTATGACCTGAACTGTTCACCCTGTGCCATGGCTATCAGCTCCGGAATCCAGGTATTTCCGGAAAATGTAGCAAAGCTCTTCCCCGAAGCCGCGATCTTGAACAACCTGTCGATTCAAAGCTACTGCGGCGCCCCTCTGGTTGATTCCAAGGGGGTCGTTATCGGTATCCTCTGTACTTTTCATCGCGATCCGATCGAAAATCCGGAACTGGTCAGCGACATTATCCGCATCTTTGCCAGCCGCGCGGCGGCCGAACTGGAGCGGCTTAAAAACGAGCAGACCATCCGTGACATGGCCTTCCACGATCCTCTTACCGGCCTGGCCAATCGCAGACTGTTCGAGGACCGGCTGGCCCAGAGCATTGCCAAAGCGCGCCGGAACCGGGAAAAATTCGGCCTGATATATCTTGACCTGGACCGCTTCAAACAGATCAATGACACTTTCGGCCATGAAACCGGCGACCAGGTGCTGATAATCACAGCCGAGCGAATTCGCCAATGCTGCCGGCGGAATTATGACACCATCAGCCGGCATGGCGGTGACGAGTTTTTCATTATCATCGAGGAGATCAATGGTGGCGAGAGCCTGGCAGAAATTGCCGAATCATTGTGTCATAAAATCGAGGAACCGCTGGAACTGGCCGACAGGCAACTTCGCACCAGCGCCAGCATCGGCATTTCGGTCTATCCGGATGACGGAGATGACTCGATGGAACTGGAAATGGCCGCCGACCGGGCCATGTATACCGCCAAGCAGGCCGGACGGAATGCCTTCCGCTTTGCTGCGAAAGCAGTCGGAGAGAAACATCCCGCCTGAACGCAACACCCTACCCGCAACTCCCCATGGTCGCCAGGCCATAGAGCAGCTCCGGACGATAGTCCGGCACTTCGCCCGCACACATCAACTGATTGCTTCCTCCGCCCCGCATTCCGTTACGGCTGAAAATCGACCCGGCCGCGCGATTGGAGTCCGGCGAATCCATGAATACTTTGGTATCTCCGGGAATCATCCTCAGCGCAGCTTCAAAAAGCTCCCCGGCGGTACCGCCGTCCAACGACGAAAACGGGCCGATCTGCATTGCATCACCGCAGGGCTGAATTCCGGCGAAACCGGCCGCGCTGCTTAACATACGTCCTCGTTCCAGCGTTGTTGCCAACAGCTGGCCGCGTTGGTCGCCCCACGCCTGGCTGTCGATGTCGATGGCAGGCGCAAGGTCTGAACCGTCCCAGATCCCACCTCCGTGGAATGGAGCACTGCCAAGCCCGGTCCCCACCCAGCGGGTTATGGTATCAATCGAACGGAAACCATGCTTTTCGTAGAGCGACTTGCCCATATCCGAGGCGGTCAGCCAGACCGTTTCGACCTTCTCCGAACGCAGCGCCTGCAGGGTCTGAACAAACAATAGTTCTCCAAGCCCCTGCCCACGGCATTCACCCGCCACAATCAGATTGCCGATCCAGCCGCTGCGGCCATGCTTGAGTGATGTCGCAAAACCGGCGGTTTTTCCATGCTCGTCACGTGCGGCAAAGCACCCTTGCGGAAAGCGTGACAGCAGGAATTCCAGCTCCCAGCGTTCCGAGATCCAGTTCTCCGCCGCGGCCAGCGCCAGAAAGGTGGATATGTCCTCATGAAGGAAAGGCGCAATCGTCATGGTGCCGGGCAGGCGGCCTCGGCAATGGTCAGGTTGAGGTCCTGACCGATCAGGCCGATGGCATCGGCCCGGCACTGTTTGCAATGGGCGAACTGACCGATAGTTGACTCGTTGGCCTTCCTTACCTCGGCCAGGTACTCCTCGCTGGGACGTGTGATATGAGCCAGCTCGGCCTGGGGAATGATCGGCATGATGTTCATGACAAAGGCGCCCAGTTGTTTCACACGTTCAGCTATCAAGGGTATCTGGCTGTCGTTGACCCCCGGCGTCAGCACGGAATTGATCTTGATCGTCATCCCCAGCTCCCCGGCCCGCTTGACCCCTTCAAACTGGTTAGCAATCAGGATCTTAGCCCCTTCCACACCGCTGTAGTGCTTGCCGTGGTAGATCACATGGTTGTAAATCTGCGCGCCGACTTCCGCATCCACGGCGTTGATCGTCACGGTCAGGCTGTGCAGCCCCAATTCATACAGGCGGTCGATCGATTCCGGCAGCAGCAGACCGTTGGTGCTCAGGCAGAGCATCAGATCGGGAAATTCCCTCTTGACCAGCTCGAAGGTTTCGAAAGTCTCTTCATTGGCCAGCGGATCGCCCGGACCGGCTATTCCGATCACCTTGATGATCGGCCCGACCACCGGGCTGGCCATCACTTCACGCACCTTTTCGATCGCCTCCAGCGGCGTCAAAATCCGGCTGGTTACACCGGGCCGCGACTCGTTGGCGCAGTCGTGCTTTCGTGAACAGTAGCCGCACTTGATGTTGCATTTGGGCGCCACCGCCAGATGCATGCGCCCGTTTTTATGATGGTTGCCACCAAAGCAGGGATGCCCCTGGATCTTGTTCTTCATCTCGCATGCTGTCGCCATGGATTAATCTCCTTCCAAAATGAAAACGCCCGCGGGAGGTTGTCCCACGGGCGCCGTTGCCTGTACTGGCAAACTCAAAGCATAGAATGTGCCAGCTTATGAACACCATCTCGTAAACCCCTTTAATCACGGAAAAACAGATAAATCGGGCGAACCATAATAAAACTATTTCAAGACCAATCTGTCGTTTATAACCGATTTCAGGCTTTTACCATCTCATGCAATGCATATTTATTAAGCAGAACTACTGTCGGATTACTCCTTGCATGCGGCTAATCTCCGTTACTCCGTTTCTCCGTGTTATTCACAGATTGGATGTGAACATGTTCAACCACTACAACCTCGATGAAATCCGCGACCGCGCCCGGGCCGCCTTCATCGGCATGGCGATCGGCGATGCGCTGGGCGCCACGGTCGAGTTCATGACCGCCTCCGAGATTGCCTCAAAATACGGCACATTCAAGGAAATCATCGGTGGCGGCTGGCTGCGGCTCAAACCGGGCCAGGTGACTGACGATACCCAAATGGCGCTCTGCATCGCCAGAGCAATCGTCAAGAGCCAGGCCTGGTCACTGGGTGCGGTTGCCGATAATTTTGCCGCCTGGCTGAAATCGAGGCCGGTGGATTGCGGCGATACCTGCCGCAAGGGCATCCGGGCCTACATGCTGCACGGCACCATGGAAACCCCGCCCAACGAGTGGGATGCCGGCAACGGCGCCGCCATGAGGATGCTCCCGGTGGCGCTTTTTTCACTGCCGGACGGGGAACTGCTCAGAAAATACACACTGGAGCAGGCGCACCTGACCCACAACAACCCGGTTTCCGATGCGGCCTGCATCTGCCTGGGGGAGCTGCTGCACCTGGCGATTTGCGGAGCCGAGAAGAGCCGCCTGCGACGACAGGTGGACGGACTGACATCGCGCTTTCCATCCTTTGCCTTCGATCCCTATCGCGGACTGGCCAGCGGTTACGTGGTCGATACGTTGCAGACGGTGTTCCACTGGTTTTTCCGTGGCAAGAGTTTCGATGAATGCCTGGTCGGGACCGTCAACCAGGGGGGTGACGCGGATACGACCGGCGCGATCTGCGGCATGCTGGCCGGAGCCTATTACGGCATGGAGGGCATACCGCAGAGGTGGCTTAAAAAGATGGATCGGGCGGTGATCGCCGAGATCGAGAGCGTGACATTAAAACTGGTGGCGGCCAGTCCGCTGGGGACGGTTTTCTGAGGCTGAAGGCTTTGCCGTTTCCGCTTGACGCTGCCGGTGCTACGGGCTACAACACCTCCATGGACCTACTCAAAAATCTCAACCCGCCCCAGAAAGAGGCCGTGCTGCATGGCGAGGGGCCGCTATTGATCCTGGCCGGGGCCGGCTCCGGCAAGACCCGCGTCATCACCAACCGCATCGCCCACCTGATCCGCGAGCGGGGGGTGCGCCCCTGGAACATCCTGGCGGTGACCTTCACCAACAAGGCCGCCCGCGAGATGGCCGAGCGGGTGCAGCGCCTGCTGGGGGGGGGCGATACGCCGCTGATATCCACCTTCCACGCCGCCTGCGGCCGTATCCTGCGCCGCGACATTCATCAGCTCGGTTTCCAGTCCTCATTTGCGATTTACGATGACCGCGACAGCGACCGGTTGCTGAAGGATGTGATCAACGAACTGGACCTGGATGAGAAACGTTTCGAGCTCAAGGGTGTTTCCGCGCGGATCGATTCGTTCAAGAACCGGGGGCTTTTTCCCGAGGAGATCGGTTCGATCCCCCCCGGCGACGTTTACAACCAGCGGGTGGTCGAGATCTATTCCGCCTACCAGGAACGGCTCAAGAAATGTAACGCGCTGGATTTCGGCGACTTGATGATCCAGACCGTACGCCTGCTGACCCGTTTTCCGGAAGTATGCAACTATTACCGCGAGCGCTTTCAGTGGATCCTGGTCGATGAATACCAGGACACCAACCCGGTGCAGTACCACCTGATCCGCCTGTTGGCCGGCGAACGCCGCAACCTGTGCGTGGTGGGGGATGACGACCAGTCGATCTATTCCTGGCGCGGAGCCGATATCCGCAACATCCTGGAGTTCGAGAAGGACTTCCCCGGAGTCAAGATCATCCGCCTGGAACAGAACTATCGCTCCACCGCCACGATCCTGACGGCGGCCGGTGAGGTGGTCAAACAGAATTTCGGCCGCAAGGGCAAGACGCTCTGGACCGAGAATCCCCAGGGGGAGCCGATCCGTTACGAGCGGGTCGAATCCGACCGCGAGGAAGCGCGCTTCGTCTGCCGAGAGATCGCCCGCCTGCGCGGCAGCGGAATCCCGCTGGATGAGATCGCGGTCTTTTACCGCACCAACGCCCAGTCACGGCTGATCGAGGATGCGCTGGTGGGCGAGGCGCTTCCCTACCACATCGTGGGGGGCGTGCGCTTCTATGCCCGCATGGAGGTCAAGGACATCCTGGCCTATCTGCGGGTGCTGGACAATCCGGCCGACGAGGTCTCCCTGAAGCGGATCATCAACGTACCGGCACGCGGAATCGGCAACAGCACCGTTGACAAGATCTCGCAGCAGGCCGCCGCCCGCGATGTCAGCTTTTCCGATGCCATGCGCGATGCTGCCGTGGAAGGAGTGCTAACGACCGGCCCGCGCGGCAGGGTGGCCTCCTTTGTCGCAATGATGGAGCGTTTCCGGGACTTGTCCGCAAGTGGTAACCTGGCGGAGCTGGCCAGGACGGTGATGCAGGAGAGCGGCTACTTGGGGCGCCTGAAGGACAGCCGAGTCGATGACGATGCCGAACGGCTGGAGAACCTGGAGCAGCTGCTGGCGGCGATCGAGGAGTTCAGCGAGAAGAACCCCGAAGCCGGACTTTCGGAGTTTTTGGAGCAGGTTTCACTGGTGTCGGACCTGGAGCAGGGGGAGAGCGGCAAAGCATCGGTGACGCTGATGACCCTGCACGCCGCCAAGGGACTGGAGTTCCGGGCGGTCTTCATGATCGGCATGGAGGAGCGGCTCTTTCCGCATGTGCGTTCGCTGGACGACCTGGACGGCATGGAGGAGGAACGCCGGCTCTGTTACGTCGGCATGACCCGTGCCCGCGAACGCCTCTACCTGCTCAATGCCAGGCGCCGCTACCTGTTCGGACAGGAACAGAACAATCAACCTTCACGCTTCCTCAAGGATATCCCCTCAGAGCTGATCGAGGATGGTGGAACTGCAAGCGTATATTCCCGTAGGAGCGAGGCGTCGCCCCGACCGGAGCCAGATTGGG
Source organism: Geobacteraceae bacterium GWC2_55_20 (assembly GCA_001802125.1). Taxonomy (GTDB): domain Bacteria; phylum Desulfobacterota; class Desulfuromonadia; order Geobacterales; family Pseudopelobacteraceae; genus JACRCG01. Next base: position 1,799 of record MGZK01000021.1, on the reverse strand, counting down.
CGAACCAGCGGATCGCCACTACAGGTTCAACTTCCCACAACCTGTCAATGGTATCAGCCGCATCCAACGAGCTGGAAGTCATCCCGGAACCGCCCGATGAGCACGAAGGGGTTTCCATCGGCATGCGCGTCAGGCACGGAAAGTTCGGCGTTGGAACCATCCGCAAGATAGAGGGAGAAGGCGATGGACAGAAAGTTATCGTCTGGTTCAACTCGGTCGGCCCCAAGAAGTTGATGCTCCGTTTTGCCGGCCTGGAGCGGGCCTGATCCTGACACTTATCCCGGTTGACATAATCCGGTATCCGGTTAATATTGAAAGTGGTTTTACCGCCTGAGAACGGTATGCCCTTTTCCGAAATGCGTTTGACGGGACAGTAGCTCCGGGGGCCTTTGTGAACAGTGCCAGCACGCCGCTAGATACGCGCGCCGAGCTTCAGCAAGCCGCAACTTTTGCAGCCGACCTGATCGTCTGCCGCAGCCACATACAGTTCTATCCGGACTCCCATCCCGCCGTAAGCAACATTCTGAAGAAAACCCTCGGGAGGCTCGAGCCACTTCTGACCGGCGGCAAACCATTGACATTGGGAGTTACCCGCCAGGGACTGCTCCTCAATGAAGCCCTGATCGAACCCAATAACGTCAAATTCCGTGAATACGCCGCCTTGCTGGCCTCCTTCGGCATAATCGCCATCTCTTTTACCGCCGACATTCAACCCGAAGACCTTATCGAGTTCAACCGGATCATCAACCGCCAGCGAAGTGAGATCTGGGAATCAGGCGGCATCATACACGCCTTCGATATTTCCGGAGTGCGGACCATCATGGTGCAGGCGATCGATCCATCGGTCTTCACGCTGACCGATGAAGTTCAGGGCACGGACGGCGATACATGGGCGTTTTTCGTCCGGAAGCTTCTCAAGGGATGTTTCAACTCATCACCGGAAAAAATGCACGAACTGCTATCTGCGCCACCCTCGCGGCTGGCTTTCGAACTGGCCGCCATGCTGGAAGGCGTGCCGGAGGAAGGCCGCAGCTATACCCTCAAAGCGCTGGCGGAATGTTATGTCGGCCGGTCGCTCAGGCAGGATGCAAACATGATCAGCAACGACTCACTGGACAAGATCAGCGCCTTTATCTCCGGCCTGGCTCCGCAAGTGCGCTGTGATTTCATTCTCAATATCTGCAATTCCTCTAACGCCACAACCGAGTTCAATGAGCGCCTGCTGAACCGTCTCCCTGATGAAGGGCTGCAGGAGGTGGTCCAGGCAGTAACCGCACAGGGTACCCATGTCCCCGACATGCTTCTGAACATCATTCAACGGCTGGCGTCACACTCGGAATCGACCCTGGATTCGGATGTGGTCCTCTCCGGCAGCGGAGTTGGAGCCAAGGTACAGACGCTGATGCGCGAAAGGGATCTGGAGCAGTATATTCCACCAGAATACCTGCAGACACTTACGACTATCCTGGCAACGGACAGTTTGCCGGACGCCGAATCCAATTTCCTGGAAGAGCTGCGCGCAACAATGGGGACAGAACAACTGGAGAGCAAGCTTACCGATATAATTGATGAAATAGTTATGGCCATACCTCCGGAAAAACAGGGAGAGGGGATACGGAACAATCTGAGGAACCAGTTGAATTATTTTATGGAGATCCGGGATTTCAAATCCCTGGCAAAAGTTTGCCGGATTCTGGGCAGCGCCAATCCGGAAAGCAACACCGCATTGTTCAATTCCGATTTCGTCCAGCGGATCCTCAAATTCGCGGCGACCCTGGGGCGCGACAGCTTCAGCGGGA
>MGZK01000020.1 GCA_001802125.1 Geobacteraceae bacterium GWC2_55_20 | reverse complement strand
ACCGCTGGAAGTACTACTACTGATCCTGGCACAAGCATTGCTCCTGCCAGTGGTGGAGGCGGAGGTGGAGGTTGCTTCATAGCTACCGCAGCATATGGTAGTTACCTTGATCCCCATGTTATGGTATTGCGAAATTTCCGTGATGATGTGCTTCTTCAAAACGAAATAGGAACTGCATTTGTAAAATTATATTATAAATATAGTCCTCCAATAGCTGATTATATTGCACAGCATGATACACTGCGTATGTTGTTCAGATTTGCGTTGACTCCTGTGATATTTGCAGTCAAGTATCCATTTGTTGCCGGTGTTTTCATTCTGTTGGGTCTGTGTCTGTTTATAACTCGAAGGATTCATGCCAAGGAAATGCGAGAATTGGCTGCGACTGACTAATGAACTGTTATTTTCAAAATCTTACTTTCTAAACTGAAAGGGCGCGTATAGAACGCGCCCTTTCAGTTTAGAAAGTAACTACATTTAGTAATAATTGGTTTGTTTGGTAAATAAAAACCGGCACTTGCGAAATATCACAAGTGCCGGTTTTTATGGCTGGGGCGCCAGGGATCGAACCTGGGAATGTCGGAATCAAAATCCGATGCCTTACCGCTTGGCGACGCCCCAATATGAAGTTAGTATTGAAAACTCAGAGTGTCTCTACTACTGCAGAATACCAGTCAGTGCCGGTGGAAATAAGTTTGCCGGCATTTTCTGCTTCCTTCTTGTTACTGAAAATCCCAAATACTGTCGAACCACTGCCTGACATCATTGAACCTGTTGAACCATACTGAATCATAAGCTTTTTAATGTCCGCTATTACAGGAAAAGCCGGAATGGTTACAGATTCCAGGTCATTATTAAAGATTGAACAAATGTCTTCAGCTGTTCTGTAAAACTGTGGCAATGTACTCAGAACTCTTTCGTTTGTCAACTCCAAACTTCTATAAACCCAGGCAGTAGATACGTGTACCCCTGGATTGATGATCAGTATCCACATTTTTGGCATTTCAGGCATTACAGAGAGCTTTTCACCGATGCCTTCGGCAAGTGCGGTGTTTTTGAAAATGAAAAAAGGGACGTCTGCTCCAAGAGTAACGCCGATCTCCATCAGACGTTTATCAGGAAGTGAGAGATTTAACAGTTCATTAAACCCCATCAGTACTGTTGCAGCATCACTGCTTCCTCCGCCCAGCCCGGCCGCTACAGGGATGTTTTTAGTAATTACGATATCAGCGCCCTGATTGGAACCTGACAGATCGAGCATGATACGTGCGGCTTTCCAGGCAATATTATCCGGTCCATCGGGTACACCATTTTTGTCACAGGTAACTGTCAATGCAGGTGAGTCGGTCAGGGAAATTGAAATCTCATCGCAGAGGTTTATGCGCTGCATCACCATGCGGAGTTCATGATAGCCATCGGGGCGTCTTCGGATTACGTCCAGCAAGTAGTTGACCTTGGCAGGTGCTTTCAGGTTAAGAGTTTGCACGTTTTCTCCCGTTGTTGATTTGTATTCTGGTTATAGGAAAAATTGGCAGGTTTGTCGAGCGCGAAGTTGATTCCATTATGGAAATGAATTTGACAGAATTACTAGTAGTATGTTACGTGTAAAGTACGGTTATTTAGTGACAATATTGGAGTGTCGTCATGTTTAAAGAAATTCGTGAAGATATAAATTCTGTTTTTGAACGTGATCCTGCCGCAAGAAATGTCATGGAGATTATCTTTTGTTACCCCGGACTTCATGCTCTTTGGATTTATCGTGTTGCTCACTGGTTCTGGGTAAATGAGTTTTATTTCCTTGGCCGATTCACTTCACATCTTGGCCGCTTTCTAACTGGTGTTGAAATCCATCCCGGAGCCAAAATCGGCAAAAAATTCTTCATTGATCACGGCATGGGGGTTGTGATCGGAGAAACGGCTGAAATTGGTAATAATGTTACTCTATATCACGGTGTGACTCTGGGTGGAGTTACTTGGGATAAAGTCAAAAGACATCCGACTTTGGAAGACAATGTCGTGATCGGTTCAGGATCCAAGGTTTTGGGACCCTTTACCGTCGGCAAAGGCGCCAAGATTGGCTCAAACTCGGTTGTTGTAAAGGAGGTGCCTGAGAATGCAACCGTTGTGGGTATACCCGGACGGGTAGTAATGTCACAGGAGAAACAGCCGGAATCCCGTCCTGACTTGGAACATGGTAAATTGCCTGATCCTGAAGCCAAGGCCATATCATGTCTATTTGACCAGATCAGGGAGCTCGAACGAAAATATGCAACACTCGCCGAAGAACATGCGGAACTGAAAAAAAGGCTTGATAATGCTCAACAATAGAGCGTTGACGCTTAACTGCAAATCTGGCATATTCTAGCCATGATAAAGCGTCAGACAACAATAAATCGTATTTTCAAAGTATCCGGCATCGGTTTGCACAGTGGACGTGAAGTTACACTGGAATTTCTACCGCGGCGCGAGTTCGGTATCGCTTTCGTACATAACGGTGTCACTATCCCGGCTCGATACGACATGGTTGCTGATACCAGACTTTCCACATTGATATCTAAAGATGGTGCCTCGGTATCCACCATTGAACACCTCATGGCGGCTTTTTATTTTTCAGGCATTACCAACTGTCTGGTTTATATTGACGGCCCGGAGGTGCCGATTCTGGATGGGTCTGCCTGGGAGTTCTATCAGGGGATGTGGAAAGCCGGGGTTTATGAATTTCCCGAGTCGGGCGTATACCTGAAAGTGCAGCGTCCGGTGGAGGTCTGTCACAAGGAGGCATTTGTAAGAATCAAGCCTCTAAACATGCTCGACATTACCATGTCAATCGAGTTTCGCGCACCGGTCGGCAGGCAGAAAAAACGGGTTACAGATGTGGAAAACGCATTCTCAATCATCAATTCACGCACTTTCACGATGGTTGAAGAGATCGAAGCCATAAAGAAAGCCGGCTTGGCCAAGGGCGGTTCTCTTGATAACGCCGTGGTCATTGGCGAGGATGATGTGATTAATCCACAAGGGTTGCGCTACAAGAAAGAATTGGTCAATCACAAAATATTAGACCTGATCGGGGATCTCTACACTAGCGGATATCGTATCCTTGGCAAGGTTGAAGCCAGTAAGACCGGCCATCACCTCAACAACCTCTTTCTGAAGGAGCTCTTTTCCGACCCCCAGAATTACAGCATTTATTGACCAAGTATTACCTCTCCGGTATCCGTAAACAATCTTACCGGCAGTTCAAATACTCTTCTGAATATGTTCAGCACTCCCGTTCCTATTGATTTGACCGGTATGGCGCTTACCTGCGGGTCTGCCCACTTTCCCTTGGCTTCAAAATATGCTGTCAAAAAATCCTTGTCTTTTCCGGTTAATAACCAGCCGACAATTGGAATCCGGTTGACGACTTTATCAACTGTCTGAAGCGGTTGTACTCCAATCATAAAATCGAGTTCTTCCTTGACTATATCGGCGCTACCAATGATTGAGATATTGATGGCGTCGCTACTGATAAACATGTCCTTACTCGAAATTGTGCCGTCTTTGACCGCTATGCTCCCTTTTATGTTGTTATAGGGCATTCCGCCCGAAACCATGTCCGGTAACTGGAATTTGAGTAATTGAGATATATTCAAAATGGAGAATACTTTTGATAGTGTGTTGAATTTGCGGAGCGTGCCATCCTTCATCTGTAAACGTATGTTTCCAAGAACACTCTTTTTGATATCGGACAGATTGCTTCCGCTTGCAGTCAAGTTGCCATGCAATGTTAAGCTGCCAGTTATCTCCTTTGAAACATCTAGGGAAGTCAGCAGCTTTTCGCAGTTCACCTTGTTGAGATCAATGGTCAGATCATAACGGCTGCCTTGTGAGCCATTTTGGGCAATTCTGCCTTTTGCGGAAACTTTACCCCCGAAAACGCCGGCGTTAAAATCTTGTACATATATGTTCCCGTTTTCCATCTGTGCTGACGCATTCAGTTTATTGAAATGAAGTTTCTTGTAATGTCCGGCGTCTGCCTGGAGTTTGATCTTATAGTTTGCACCGGTATTTGTTGTGGGCTGAGTTGTTGCTTCAATCGGGGCTATTGAAACAAGATCATCAATATCCAGTTTGGTGGATGCTATTGTAAGTGATGCTTCGGGTGATCTGCCGGAGAGATATACTCCGCTGATATTGAAATTGGACGAGTTCAGGAGCCCTGAGACGCTTTTAAATGTGTATGTACCATTCCGGATGGATAGGGCGGCGTTAAATCGTCTGATGCTTGTTTCCGGGCGCTTTTGAGCCATGTTGATGTCACGCAGGAATAACTCCGGTGATTTAATTAATATTTCCGCTTCAGGATCCTGGAGACTTTTTATCTTTCCTTTAATGTTAATCAAAGAATTTCCATAGCGGGCAGAGATACTGGAAGTTTCCATGCTGTTGCCGCGAAAAGTAAAAATGCCGTTGATTCCGCTTATCGTTTTCAACTTTTCATCGGGTTGTACGGAAAATGCGTTCAGGAAGATGGTGCCATCATATCCCATGGCGCTGAAGTCTTCAGGATTGCCGTTACCCTTGATATGTGCCTGTATTTTCCCGCGTGGCTTATATTTCTGCCACATGGACAGGATCGGCAGAGATTCACCCAATTGAAAAGGATTTGTCTGCAAGTCAAATCCCAGATATGGCTGACTGCCATATCTGAACAGAGCTTTGCCGGATAAAATCAGTGGCGACAGATTGTAGGAAAGGCTGGATAGCCTGGTCTCGTCTTTTCCGATTATGGAGCTGAAGGTTAAATCGTTTGGTAAGCCGGCCGGTTTACGAACAGCGCCTGGAAATGAATAAGATGCCTGTTTAAGATCCCATTCACCACTGAGGCGGTAGGCTGAGTGGTGTCCGCTTCCTGTCAGTTTAAGAGAAGATGAACTGCTGTAATCCAGTTTTGAGGCACCCACGATACCGGCCAGCCAAGCTATTTCCGGCCCCCGCGGCAATATATCCATTCGAACCGGATAATCGGAGCGTTTGTCCGTATTGTATTCGGTGATAGAGCCATCCAGCTTGAATGGTGATGTCCCGAAAAGGCCCGACATTCCGATCAGATTGAAGTTCTTTCCCTTTAGTTCGATGATCCCCTTGATATTGTTAAATGTCGGCGCTTTGGGGCCGTAACTCAGAACCGCATTTTCCACCGGTCCTCGAATAACAAGAGTGTTGTAGTTCTGGCCGATTTCCATATGGGTGATCTGACTGATTCGGCCGTCAAGGATGCCGGTGTCAAGTTTGAAAACTCCGGACTTTATCTTGTTTTCAACGTAATCCGCGGCATCTTTTTCAATGATACCGTACGGCACATAGTTTCTGATCTCCTCGTATTTGAATGTTTTGGGGGTCGATGCTTTGGCGATGATGCGGGGATCTTTAGATGTGTAATCATGAATCTGTACGTTGCCTTTTATACTGAATACTTCATCGATTGTAACTTCAACCGCGGAAATATCTATGACTTGTTTAGTCAGTTTCATCGAATAATCAACCTGCAGCAAACGTGGAGAAAGCGCCGCATGAAAAATGGACGGCCAGTTCAATGTAGCGTTATTTATCTGTATTTTGCCCTTGGCTGTAAATTGTTGCAGTTTCCCCTTGAAGCTGGTCAGAAAACTGAGTCTGCCACCAGGATCGGAAAATGGAATGTAACGGCCAAAATAAGGCCAGAACCGGCCAATTTCAGCCTGTTTGATGTCGGCGTCACAGTTAAGTTCCGTTTCAAGCAATGATGACTCGGAGTCCGGAAGACGTATTGACCCGGAAATAAGTATACCGGTTGCCGGGCCTTTTAATGCCGGCAGGTTTGCGGACAGTTTGATATGACCTTTTCGGCCTCGTGCAAGGTGATCCATCGTAAGCTGTAGATTGACAAGTTGCGCGGAAAACCCGTCTTTATGAAGAAAGAAGTCATGCCATTTGATGGTACTATTCTTCATGACCAAACGCTTGAATTGAACCTGAACAGCATCCTTATCCGGTTTCAGCAGGTCTTCGATGTTGAGGGTTCCATCTGCATTTCGGACCAATGTCATGGATGCGCCGTTTAAATTGATACTTTTAAGCTCTATTTTTTTATTCAGCAGTGGCATAAGGGCCAGGTGAACCGAAATCTGCCCGGCGGAGAGCAGATCCGACTTGCCATCTGGTTCTTTGACTACGAAGTCGTTGAATACAAAGGATGGCCCGAACCGCCAGGCAAAAGTTCCGGTCTTGAAGCTAACCTGGCGCTTCAGACTTTTCTGGAGTGATCCCAAAATTTCTTCACGATACGCATTGACATCCAGCAGGTAAGGCAGGAAAAACGCCAGTCCGGTGACAAATGTGATTACCGACATCAAAAAAATGCCGGAAAATTTGATATAGCGGGTTTTTATTCGCATTCGGCAGGCTTTATCCGAGACATTCTGATGCGTCGGATCCTCCGTCTGTCAATGCTTTCAACTGTAAAAAGTGAGTCCATGAAGGATATGTTTTCCCCTTGGTTCATCAGGTGGCCGGCCTGTGCGAGCAAAAAACCGCCAATTGTGGTATAGGACGCGTCTTCAGGTATCTGAAGACCAAGCACGTGATTTGCTTCGCGTACGGTCAGCATACCGTCAAGCAGATAGCAGCCATTATCTTCGACAATCTGAGATGGTGACACATCGTCAAATTCATCATCAATTTCACCGACTATTTCCTCAAGCAGGTCTTCCAGTGTGACAATGCCCTCAAAACCGCCGTATTCATCAACCACAAAAACCATGTGCGCACGTGATGATTGCATCTGTTTGAGCGTAACACTGAGTTGGGCATTTGAAGGTATAAAGCGGGGAGGGTGGAGCAGCAATTCCAGGTTAAACCCGCCCGAATCCGGTTGTGACAAGAACGGTTCCAGGTCTCTTCTGACAACAATTCCCGCAATGTTGTCAAGCTGATCGCGATAGACCGGAATGCGAGAATAACCCAGTGAATTGAAGGCCTGTCGTGTTTCTTCCAGTGTTGCGGTAATCGGCAACGCAGCAACGGCATGTCGTGGTATCATTATATCCTGGACTTCGGAATCCGAAAATTCGAATACGCGGTGCAGCAGGCGTTGCTCATCGGCTTCCAGGGCTCCGCTGGTATGTGAAATGTCTATTATCTGCCGCAATTCCGCTACTGTATATACACTGGCATGTTCAGCTGACGAATGGAGTCCAAACAGTCTGACCGTCAGCCTCCCTGCATGGTCGAGCAGTATGATCGGCCAATGGAATATTTTATGAAACAGACGCAGAGGCCAGGCGATAATCAGCGCTACCTGCTCGGCACGTTCCAGTGCCAGTGTTTTTGGTGCCAGTTCACCCAATACAATATGAAGGAATGTAATCGCGGTAAATGCAATTGTAAAAGATATTGTATGCCGCACAGCGTCGGTCAAAATACCTGAAAGTGGTATTTCAAGCAGACGTGCTATTGCAGGTTCGCCGACCCAGCCAAGCGCAAGAGAAGCGATTGTGATGCCAAGCTGAGTAGCTGATATGTATGAGTTGAGATTATCAAGCAGTTCAAGCAGCACAGAAGCTCGCCGGTTACCCTCAACGTTAAGGGCTTCGATTCGTGAACGACGTACAGCAACCAGAGCAAACTCCGATGCAACAAAAAAACCATTGGCGGCAACCAGCAGACATACAAGTAATAGGTACGGTAATGAAGAAATCATGGCTCTATTCTCCATGCAAGAATGTTGATTGTCAACCGCGACGTTAAAAATCGCATCATTTAATAGTCAAAATAGAAGCAAATGTGATATGTAATTCGAGTAACTCATTAAAATTCAGGGTGTCAGAATGCTTAATGGTAAAAAGATCATCGTCATATTGCCTGCCTACAACGCAGCCAAGACTCTTGAACAGACATGGAAGGAAATTCCTTTTGAATACGTGGATGATTTGATTCTGGTGGATGATGCTTCACGGGATAATACGGTGGAAGAGGCGCACCGGCTCGGAATCAGAACAATTGTGCATACCGCCAATCGCGGGTATGGAGGGAATCAGAAAACTTGTTACAGGGAAGCCTTGGCTCTGGGGGCCGACATTGTCGTGATGCTCCATCCCGATTACCAGTACACACCGCGCTTGATACCCGCGATTGCATCAATGATTGCATGGGGTGAATTCGATGTTGTTCTGGCATCACGTATTCTTGGTGTAGGAGCGCTTAAAGGCGGCATGCCGCTTTATAAGTATGTATTCAACAGAGTGCTGACGTTGGCCGAAAATCTGTTGCTTGGACAGAAATTATCCGAGTATCATACCGGATACCGTGCCTTTTCGAGGCAGGTTCTGGAAAAACTTCCACTTGAAAAAAACTCCGACGATTTCGTTTTTGACAACCAGATGCTGGCTCAGGTTACATGGAACGGGTTCCGTATCGGCGAGGTGAGTTGTCCTACCAGGTATTTCACGGATGCTTCATCGATAAACTTCCGGCGAAGTGTGATATATGGCTTGGGTGTATTGGCTACATCTTTACAGTACAGGCTTAGCAAACTGGGGATCATCCATTTCGATATTTTCTCTGATAAATAGAAAACAACATGAAAAAAGCCCGTCAACTTCTCGGTTGACGGGCTTTTTTTGTATCAACAGTTTAATCTCAAGCGGCCGAAACGGTCACCTTGATTGTAGCGGTCACTTCAGGGTGAATTTTCACGGTTGCAGTGAAGTCTCCGGTGTGCTTGATTGCATCTTCGAGTACAATCTTCTTGCGATCAATTTCAAAACCTTTGTCTTTCAAAAAGGCGGCTATTTCCATATTGGTAACGGAACCGAACAGTTTGCCTTCTTCACCACACTTGTGAGTCAGGGTTACAGC
>MGZK01000019.1 GCA_001802125.1 Geobacteraceae bacterium GWC2_55_20 | reverse complement strand
ATCATGGCAGAGTAGCGGCGATGAGCCTCACCGATTGCCAGACGCAGACCTTCTTCCGTCTCGGGAACAGCAACAAGGTGAACATGATTTGGCATCAGGCAGTAGGCCCAGATTGCCACGTTGTACTTCCGGCACCATTCGACCATCAGGGCAAGATACGCATGATAGTCTTCATCCCGGAAGAACGTTTCCATTCTGCGGTTACCACGTTGGGTTACATGGTGGGGTATACCGGGAGCAATGATGCGGGCTATTCGTGGCATGCGATGAAATTACCCTCCAGACTCTACAACGTCAAGTCTTAATAGGTATGGTGTCCCTGTATTTTTCCCTGTGTTGTTAAAACGAGCTGTTCTGAAGCACCAACTATCAAATTTCCAAGTGCAGCTGTATAGCCATCATCTGAAGGATGGTTGTGAACATGTGCTATAAGGCCATCGAAATAGAAACGGAATATAGGCATCTCTATTGTGGGTTCACCGGGTTCAAGACTCGGTATCTCTTTTGTCTGAGCAATGGGAGCGTGGTTTTGAATGATTCCAATGGTAGAAAGCTGGGTTATCGTTGTTGGGTAAAAAGAAATGGGACCAGGTTGTCTGGCAAGCAGCAATAACCTTAAGGTTTCCAGGTCCTCTTGTGGCAGTTGAACCTCTGCAAACTCTGGTAGATTCGTTGATGCTGCTCTCCAAAGCAAGCTTAGGAAGAACAGTCGAAGCTTCGCTGGATCAATGTTCTCAATCTTACGAATTCCCCATGGCGTACCACTAGCGGCAGAATGTAGTGGTCCGAGGGACTTTTTCTTTCCCCAGCTGCTCCAGACCAGCTTTTGTTTCCGTAGCTCAGTGATAGCCCAAGTGTCAAATTCTGTGAGTATATCTTCCCCATTTCGTGTGACTAGGTTCTGGTCATACCAACTGCTCCATCGCCTTTTCGGTGTCGCTCCAGACTTCCATTGAAAGAACGGCATACCCTTTTGAACAGGGGTAGTGAGCGCCTTTGGTATCAAATGTGCTTTGACGAAGTTACCCTCTTTGAGGGTAAGCTTGCAGGTGCCAGTCCGGCTATTTTCATTATTGCTTGGTGCCATCAATTCATTCTTCCTCGGCCAACCCGTAGATCATGGGTTTCCGTATATAAGGAACAAGCACCCTGTATAGGTAGCTCAGTTATTCCTTATACAGGTGACTTGAAACCTGGCCGCTGTGTCCATTCAGAAATGGTAATTTTCTCGAAAATATACGCATACTTTGGCGGGCTGTAAATTAAAATATCCAAGGAAAAGACCGGCGAAGATCCGGTTTTCGTGGCGGGTTGTTTAAGGCTCAGTGTCCGTTCGTTCCCTGCTTCAGCGGCAGGCTCACTGTAAAGGTTGCGCCCCGTCCTTCCCGGCTGGTAACTTTTATCTCGCCGCCGTGGTCGCTGACGATTCCGTAGGAGACCGCCAGTCCCAGGCCGGTGCCCCTGGACTTGGTGCTGAAAAAGGGTGTGAACAGCTTTTCCAGGTGTTCGGGGCTGATGCCCGGACCGCTGTCGGTAACGGTGACGCTGACGCTTTCCCCGGAGGCGTTGGGGCTGAGGTCGATGGTCAGGATGCCGCCTCCTGCCATGGCCTGCAGGCCGTTGATGATCAGGTTGGTGAAAACCTGGCGGATCTGGTCCTGGTCCCCCTCGATTTCCAGGTCCTTGCCCCAGTAATCCCGTGCTATGCGGTAGGTCTCCAGCGGGATCTGGTGGCCGACCTGGTCCAGGATGCTGTCCAGCACATTCCCCAGTGAAAAAATGCTGACGCGCTTGATGCCGCTGCGCGAGAATACGCGCAGGTTGTTGACGATCCGCTCGATGCGGCCGATCTCCAGCATGATCGCCTCGACCTCCTCGCGCTCCTCGGCCCCCTCCGGAATCTCGTCTTGCAGCAGTTCGGTGTTGCCGCGTATGATCGCCAGCGGGTTGTTGATCTCATGCGCCACTCCGGCGGCCAGCAGCCCCAGTCCGGACAGCCGTTCGGCCTTGGCCAGCTCCTTCTGGGTGGCCAACAGCTGCAGACTCTTTTCCTCCAGCTGGGCGGTGCGCCTCTCAACCTTCTGCTCCAGCGTGTTCTTAAGCGTGCTGACCTCGTGGGCCATCGTGTTGAATTCGTCCGCCAACAGCGCGATTTCGTCACGGGTATTGACTACAATCGGCTCGATCCGTTCTCCGGCCGCCATGCGGCGGGCTCCTTCGGCCAGCGCGCGCACCGGTCCGGCCAGCTTGTTGCTGATCCAGCCGGAGAGCGCGATGCCGATCAGCGCCACAAAGGCCAGTACTCCTCCGAAGATCAGGTTGATGTTGGTGCGCAGTGTCAGGAAGGGGCGCTCGGGCATGCCGACGTAGAGAGCGCCGATGGTTGCCCCGTCCGGGTCCGTGATCGGCTCGTAGGCGGAGAAGTACCAGTCGTTCAGCACAAAGGCCCGGTCGCTCCAGGGCCTGTTGTTCTCAAGCACCACCGAGGCGACCTCGCTGGACATCAGTGACCCGGTGGCCCTCTCTCCCCCCGCATCCCTGACGCTGGTGGCAATCCGCACATCCCCCAGGAAAATAGTGGCCGCGCCCCGCTCCTCCCGCTCATAAACGATGCGGGTAATGGTATCAACAACCCGGCTGTCGCCATTCAACAGCTGGCCGGCCTGCAGAACCCCGGCCACGGAGCCGTCCGCGGCCAGCAGCGGCGCTGCCGCCACCAGCAGCAGGCCGCGATCTTCGCTGCCGCGGGTTGTCGAACGGGAACGTGGGGTGGCCTTGATTGCGATCGAAACGGCTTTTGCCAGGGCAGGGTTCTCGCGGGCCAGGCGTTGCGGGTCATAAACCTGGCTGCCGCCGGAGACGGCTCCCCGCAGCGCCCTGGCAACCAGCGGATCGGCGGCCAGCGAATCACCGGCAGCCCGCGGATTGGCGGCGCGGTAGCGCACAACGCCCCTGTTGTCGATGATGTTGATGAAGCTGAGCTGCTCGCTCCGCAGGAGTTTGTGCAGCATATCCCTGTGTTCGGAAAATCTGCCGGCCCGGAGCGAGGCCGACAGGTCGGAGCTGAGTCCGGCCACCTTGACCATTCCGCTCAGGTGTTCGATCTCACCCCAATAAACCTTGCGGGCCGAGTTCAGGTCGCCGACAACTTTTTGCTGGGCCTGCTTGAAAATACGGTCGGTAATCAATGAGGCGCCGATCAGCCAGCTGAGAAGAATGGCGGCGGTCAGCGGAGTCAGGGTGGCAAACAGAAGTTTGCGGCGGATGGGTGTACGGAGTCGGTGCATCGTTATTGATCTGCCGGCGGCTTCATTGCGGAGCGAGCGGCTCCGGTATTAATTGTCGGATACTTTCTTATGATGACAGTCATTGCACTTCACCGGGCCTTCGCCGAATAGATCGTGGCAATCGGTGCAGTATTTATGCGCCCACTCTTTGCCGAAACCCTTGATCTTGCCCGGTTCAGTGGTAGTGACGTTTTTCCCGTCCCCGGAAACCTGAACATTCTCATGGCAGACATAGCATTTCCCAACCTTCTCGGTCTGGTGGATTTTATGATTGAAGGTCATGCCATTTTTGAAACTGATGATGTCGATAGCTTCCGAGGTGGACGTAATCAGCATTAGCGTCAGGACAAGTTTTTTCAAGGTAAATCCTTTTCTGTGTGACAATCTTTGCAGGTAACCGGGCCTTCGCCGAATAACTCATGGCAATCCGTACAGTATTTATGCGACCACTCTTTGCCGAAGCCTTTGATCTTGCCCGGTTCGGAAGTGGTGACGGTCTTTCCGTCCGCGGAAACCGATACATTGGCGTGGCAGACGTAGCATTTGCCGACCTTCTCGGTCTGGTGAATTTTATGATTGAAGGTCATGCCGTTTTTGAATCTGATGATGTCGGAAACAGAGGCATTGGAAGCAACGGCATTGAACGAAAACAGCATCAATATCAGAATCAGCATTCTCAAAACTTACTCCCGGAAAAGGTGGATAAGATGTGGATACGTTCAGAATTGTCTGCCATTATCATGCCTGAACCGTTGCTTTATCGGAAAAAGCATAAAAAAAACCACTGTCTTGCAATGATCTGTCTTCGCCAATGGCCTGTCTGTCGGCTGGCTGGCTTTGTTCCGGTCTGGTTAATGGAATTAAATCAATATGTTTCCGGTATTGGCGCCATGAGTACATCAAGCGGGGCATGATAAATACATCCTTGCAGCGCTTTGAAATCTCAGCCGGATAGAGCCGCCGGTAATTGAAAAGGTATCGCCGGCGGTTAATGTGCTACGGCCAACTTTAGGCCAATTGCCTTAATCCGATAGCCGGGTAAGTGTATTGACGAAATATCGATTGCAGTAGAATTGCGAAGACCGCTTGGTCCGGAACCGGGTAGAGTGTGTGCGTGCGGTATATTGGCGGTCCGGATGTCGTCCTGGCCATAATTTCCGCAAATTAGTGAATTGTAAAAAACTTGGCCTGTTGTATGCACAACATTTGGGATTTGCGGTGCAGCTTGACATGCTTTGGTTCGGTGAGACAATTTTTCAATTAAATAACGAAGCGCTGCTGTTGTAAATGGAGGAAGGGACATGCGAAAACTTATTAGCCGGATCAGGTTGTCAGTCACCATTTTGCCGGTTTTATTGTCAATGTCTGCTTATGCCGGCACGGATCAGGCTGTTTCCACGCCTGTATACCGGAAACCGGGCATGGTGGTGGTTGAATCCGCTCCGGCAAGTCTCAGCCTGCCGCTGCGTTCCAGAGCGCCGCTGAAAGTTGACCTTAACGCCCCCAGTGCCGCGCGCACATTCCAGGACCGCAGGTTTGTGGCCCCCAAAACCCAAAAACGCGCTCCATCGGCCGCTGTTGCCGAGACCGCGGCAGTTACGGATGCCTCAATCGTGCAGAACCGTCCGATCGGCAGTTCCATGCCGACTTCCGAAGCTAACTTCGAGGGGGTCAATAATGTCAGCGGAGTCCTGCCGCCCGACACCCAGGGCGACATTGGCGTGGATCCTGCCACCGGCAAAAAGTACTATGTCCAGTGGGTTAACCTGGCCTTCCAGATCTGGGATGTGACCAATCCGGCCGCCCCGCTGTCGCTGGTGTCGCCAACGGCCGGAAATGCGCTCTGGGCCGGGATGGGCGGCATCTGCGAAACAAATAACGACGGTGATCCGCTGACCCGTTTCGACGCTCTCTCCAACCGTTGGGTAATGAGCCAGTTCGCGCTCGGGTTTCCCGATGATTTCCACCAGTGCATAGCGGTTTCCCAGACGGCGGACCCGACCGGCGCCTGGTATCGCTACGATTTCAAGACCAGCGCGTCACGGATGAATGATTACGGAAAGCTGGGTGTATGGCCGGATGGCTATTACATGAGTTTCAACCTGTTCGACGGGACCACCTACGAATACAAGGGCGCCAGCGTCGCGGTGTTCGAGCGGGACAAGATGCTGCTTGGCCAGGCCGCCCGCATGATCTATTTTGACCTCGGCCTGGTAAATATGAACTATTATGCCCTGCTGCCGTCCGACCTGGACGGTCTGGCCCCTGCTGCCGGCACTCCCAACTATTTTGTGTCCTGGGACGACAGCACCTGGATGTCGGACCCGACGGACACGCTGAGGGTCTGGGAGTTCAAGACGGACTGGGTCAATATTGCCAACACCACCTTCGGACTGAACAGCAACTACGATCCCAACCTGAAGATTTCCACCGCCGACGTTAACCCGGACATGTGTTTCTCCGAACGGAACTGTGTTCCGCAGCCGGATACGACTTCCAAGCTGGATGCCATAGCCGATCGGCTGATGTACCGCTTGCAGTACCGTAATTTCGGTTCCCATCAGACGCTTGTCGGAAACCACACCGTGGATGCCAACGGATCGGACCAGGCCGGTGTGCACTGGTTCGAACTGCGCAACACCGGCGCCGGTTTCGGCATGCATCAGGAAGGGGTGTATGATCCCGACACCGATAACCGCTGGATGGCAAGCGCGGCCATGGATGCGTCCGGCAACATCGCGCTGGGCTATTCGGTGGCAAGTGCAACCACCTATCCATCGGTGCGTTACACCGGCAGGCTGGCCGCGGACCCGCTCGGCACATTGCCGCAGGGCGAACAGACACTGGTTGCCGGCACCGGATCACAGACAAGCACCTCCTACAGATGGGGCGATTACAGCATGATGGCGGTTGACCCTTCCGACGGCTGTACCTTCTGGTATACCCAGGAATATGTGCAGACCACCGGAAGCGCCAGCTGGCAGACCAGGATCGGCTCCTTCAAGTACCCTGGCTGCTCCGCCGGAGTGGTCGGAGCCATTTCCGGCACGGTTACAGACGGCGCCTCGGTTCCCATAGCCGGCGCAACAGTCGCTGTTTCCGGCGGCAGCACCACGATAACCGACGCGGCGGGGTTCTATTCGGTTGCTCTGCCAAGCGGCACCTATGACCTGACCGTCTCCAAGTACGGCTATGTTGCCGGCAGCGCCAATGGCGTCGTGGTGACCGCTCCCGCAACCACCACCCGTGATTTTACGCTGGCGGCCGCTGCCGTTTCGATTATTTCCGGGACCGTCAGGGACGCAACCACCTCCTGGCCGTTATATGCCCGCATCGATATCGCCGGGTATCCGGGGGGTGCCATTTTTACTAATCCGGTGACCGGCCTCTACCACGTCGCTATCGCAAACGGTTCCTACACCTTTACTGTGACCGCCTTGAGCGGCGGCTATGCCAACGCTTCACAGCCGGCAGTAGTCAGTGCCGATGCCGGCAGTAACTTTCTTTTGACCGCCAATACCACAACCTGTGCGGCGCCCGGCTACAACCGGAACGAAAGTTTCGTGCAGAGATTTGAAGACTGGCCGCTGGATGACTGGTCCATCGTCAATAATGTCACGGGCGGCCTGGCATGGTTGTACAATCCGTTCTACGCTATGGGCAATTTTACCGGAGGTTCAGGTCTGGCCGCCACCGTCAACAGCGACGCCAATCCGGGAGTTGCATACGACACGGAGCTCCGTTCACCGCTTTTGAATCCGGCTTCACTGACGAACCTGAATCTGTCATACAAGGCGAACTACCAAGACTACAGCGCCTATGATGCCATGGATCTGGACATCAGCAATGATGGCGGCGGCAGCTGGACCAATATCAGCCACTGGACCAGCGACCATGGCATGCTTAATGCGCTTCCGGGTGAAACGGTGTACGTGGACCTGGCGCCGTATGTTACCGCGCAGTTCATCCTGCGCTGGCGCTACTATACGACCGAACCTGTGGCCGCGGACACGCCCTGGGACTGGTATGCCCAGATTGACGATGTTTCGATCGGTTCCACCTGTACCCCGATTGCGTCGGGCGGCCTTGTCACCGGCTCGGTCAGGGACGCCAACAGCGGGTCGCTGGTTTTAAATGCCACCGTCAGGGATGCGGCCCTCAACTCCGCGGTGATGATCGATGCCTCGGCCGACCCGGCCACACCGGCATGGATCTATGTAATCGGCCAGGCTGCCGGTACAAGCACTTTGACCGCCACCGCTCCCTCCTATGGAGCTGGCCAGGCCTCACCGACAGTGGTCGCGGGAAGCGCGGTCGGCCAGGATATCCTGCTTTCCGCCGGTCAGCTTTCGGTCAATCCGGTCAGCCTTACGTTCAACCTGACCACCGATGCTCCCATCGCATCACTGCCGTTGAACTTGGCCAATGCCGGCGGACTCTCCTCTTCCTATGAGATTATCCCGGTACCCGGCACTTTCACAGGGTATGCCCCGGCCGGGCCGTTTGCCGCCAGCACCCGGCATACCGGGCCGAAGAACCTGAACGACAGCGACGCTTCCAATCTCCGGGTTGACATTGCACCCACCGCGGTGACTCTTCTTGCCGGCGGCGAAGTAACCAATTCAATTGTGACCGGTTTGTCACAACCTTGGGGAATAGGGTTCAACACCGATGCCGATGATTTTTGGCTGGGGAATTTTGATGACAAGCTGGATCACCGTTTCACGACGCTGGGGGTAAACACCGGCGATGTCATCGATGCCTCGACCTGGGCCGTATCATTTGCGGCGGATATGACCTACAACCCGTTCACAAACACGCTGTGGCAGGTCAACGTCAGTGGCGATAACTGCATCTACGAACTGGACCCGGCCACCAAAACCTCCACCGGCAACAAGATCTGCCCCGGCTTCGATAACTCCCAGCGCGGCCTGGCGTTTGATCCGCTGACGAACACCTACTACTCCGGCTCCTGGGTTGATTCCATCATCCATCATTTTGCGCCGGATGGGACCATGCTGGATTCGGCATCGGTCGGGCTGGCCATTTCTGGGCTGGCGTTCAACCCCGGCAGCGGGCATCTTTTCGTGATGACCAATGCGGCCACCACCACCGATACGACAAAATTCGACGTTTATGTGCTGGATACCAAGGCGTCCTATGCCCTGCTGGGTGGATTCAACCTGAAAGTTGGTGAGGTAAACGCTTTTGCCGATAACGCGCAGGCCGGTCTGGAGATGGATTGCAGCGGCAACCTGTGGGCTGTCGATCAGGCCCAAGACAAGGTCTATGTGGCGACCTCCGGTGAAACCGGCGCCTGCAACTGGCACTCTACCTGGCTGTCAGCATCACCGGCCAGCGGCAGCGTGGCGTCGGGAAGTAACGTTTCCCTCAGTGCCAATGTAAACGCCTCCGATCTGGCGCCTGGCGTTCACAACGCGTACCTGAGGGTGTCGAACAGCTCCCCGTACGGGCCGCTGATCGTGCCGGTAACCCTGAACCTGACCGGCCTTAACCAGCTGACCGTAACCAAAACCGGCAGCGGAACCGGCACTGTTACCAGTACACCGGGAGGGATCAGCTGCGGCAGCGACTGTACCGAAAAGTACCCGCCCAATTCCGTCGTGAGACTCTCCGCTTCGCCCGCAACCGGCTCCACCTTTGGCGGCTGGGGTGGAGATCCGGACTGTGCGGATGGCATGGTGATCCTGACTGCTGCAAGAACCTGCACAGCGACATTTACGATCAAGACCTATAACATTATCGATTCGGTAGTTGGCGGAAACGGCACAATCAGCTGCACATCGCCCGTAAACCACGGCAGCACCAGTACCTGTATCATATCCCCGGCCTTCGGATACATGCTGGGCACTCTCTCCGACGAGGGGAGCGACAAGCTGTCATCGGTATCCGGCAACAGCTATTCGATTGCCAATGTTACATCCGACCACCTGGTCGTGGGGACCTTCGTGCCGATTCCGCCGGTCAGGATTCCAGATCAGTACGGGACTCTCCAGGGTGCCTACGATGTGGTGCTCGATACCGGTTCGATACAGTCCCAGATCCACACCTTTGTCGAAAACGTGGTTTTCAACCGTCCGGTTACCGTTCAATTTAAAGGGGGCTACGATGCAGGTTTCAGCGTGGTCAGCGGAATGACGACGATTGAGGGGATGCTTACGCTCCAAAGCGGTACTGCGATAGTTTCGAATCTGATAATCAAATAGCGGCGGTTTGCGACCCTTGTCTTTTAGGCTGACCCCTTGAAGTTTTCCCTTGTCAGGGGGGGGACTTCAAGGGGTTTGTTTGCGAAGATTAAAGTGTTACACGGTACTAGCTGTTATATTCGTGGCAGTACATTACGACCTATATACTTATCAGTCCATTTCAAGGAATTACAAACCCCATAAATACAGCGTGTTATCAATACTGATATGTTTTGTTATTGACTGAATATCTTTCAAAGAGTTACCTTGGAGTTACCTTGACTCAAAAAAAGGGAACTTTTCATAAAATAGGTAACTGCCATGACAGATCGATTCGGGTTTACAGAGCGCCGTATCAAAGACCTTGAACCAACTCCCGGCAAGCAGGTTGAATACTTCGACGAAAAAGACAAACTTTTCGGTGTCAGGGTATCGCCTGGAGGGAGAAAGACCTTCTTTGTCAAAAAGCGCGTCCACGGGCGCTTGATTCGCGTCTGCCTTGGAACCTTCCCTGAAGTCTCAGTGTTGAAAGCAAGAGATGAACTGCACAAGGCCCTCGACACTCTTCGCAAAGGCGTCAATCCGAACCTGGACAAGAAACGCCGTACAATCGAGAAT
The DNA here is from genome assembly GCA_001802125.1 of Geobacteraceae bacterium GWC2_55_20. Taxonomy (GTDB): domain Bacteria; phylum Desulfobacterota; class Desulfuromonadia; order Geobacterales; family Pseudopelobacteraceae; genus JACRCG01. The sequence goes on along the minus strand of MGZK01000019.1, from coordinate 22,059 downwards.
TCAGATAAACGCGGCATACTGTCTGCTGTCTTTGAAAGTTACCTTGCCGCCTCGACAATGAACGCAGTTTCAAGACGAAGCTACGGGTACAATTTCAATCATTTCAAAGATTGGTGGAACAAACGTGTCGAAGATATTACCGCCGATATGGCAGAAACGCGTTTCAAGGAAATATCAAAAACCGCGCCCTATGCAGCCAACAGAGCAATCGGCCTGCTCAGTTATTTAATATCATATTCCATGAAAGAACTAAAGCGCCCTGCTATCAATCCGGTTATCGGCATCAAGTGGAACCCAGAACCGCCCCGCCGCGTTAATGTTGCTCCCGAAACCATGCCCGCCTTTTATGCTGCCCTGGGCGCATTGAAGGGCAACGTCGGTGCTGATTACTACAAACTGTTGCTATTCACTGGTATGCGGAAATCAAACGGCGCTGAATTGCAATGGAAAGATATTGACCTTGAAAAGAAAACACTCTTCGTGGCAAAGACGAAGAATGGCGAGTCTCTGTATATTCCGCTATCTGGCTTTGTGGTCGAGCTACTGAAGCGCCGCAAAGAACAAACACAAGGTTCAGCATGGGTATTCCCTACACAGAGCCGTACAGGGCATGTAACCAATACATCAAACTTTGATCGGCAGCTCGTGGCGCAAGGCGTCAAGGTATATCCTCACATGCTGCGTAAGCGCTTCACTACCACTGCTAAGCTGTTATGCCCTGGCTTCGTTGTTGATATCCTCACTTCACATATTCCCACTGGATCAGTCACAGACAAGAACTATACGATACCCTCACCGGAAGAATTACGGCCATTCACAGAGATTATCACGGCAGAGCTGTTACGCATGGCAGGGGTAGAACAGGCGACCGTAGCCGAATAATACCCTTGATGTTCCTGAAATGTTCCGATACTTTCAATTCCATCGTGATTTTAATAGAGGTTGCCATGCCGCTTACGTTTCACCCAAACCCCGGAACAGTACTCATATGTGATTTCACTACAGGATTTAAGCCGCCTGAAATGGTCAAGCGCCGCCCGGTCGTTGTCATCTCACCCCGCCCCCGTCGCAAAACACAGCTTTGTATTGTAGTGCCGCTCTCCACAACACCGCCCGTTCCGGTTGAAGGGTGTCATCACCGTCTTGATCCGGCGTCATTGCCAGGGCCATTATCTGCAAAACCGACATGGGCCAAGTGCGACATGCTTGCCACTGTCTCACTTGATCGACTGGACAGGGTGAAAATGGGAAAAGATGTAAAAGGAAAGCGCCTTTATTCGTCACAAACTGTTTCAGATGAGGATTTCAAAGCTATCCAGCGCAGTGCACTTCATGCTCTGGGATTTCAGCAGTTGACAAAGATATTACCGTAAACTAGAATGTAATTGTTCCCGATCAATCGGGCTTGTGAGACTACCGCAAGGTAGCAGCCCCTCGGCACCGCGATTACAAGCAGTCGGGGGACTTGAATTAGGCCTCATGCTTTTTGCATGGGGCTTTTGTTTTACTTACAGCTTTTTTACGATCACCCGCCCACCTTTCGTCTTTACAACAGGCATGGCACAATAGAAGTCGTACTTTTCCAAATTATCTCTATGCTGCAACATCTCACTCTCATTTAAGATTTTAACACTGTGAATCCATTCATCAGTACCGTACAGGCAGAGCCACTTTCCCGGTTGGAAGTTCTCATTCATCCATTCCAACAGCGGTTCAAAGCTGTGCTTGATCCACAATTCACTGCGGGTGTCGTAATAGATTGGTTCCGTGCAAAAACCACAGTAGTATTTCCGTGTGACCGGGTGCCGTTCTTCCAGTACATCGAACTCTACAAGGCCATCACCGCCGCTTCTACCGGTTTTGACGTATGCCCAGACTCCAAAGTTTGACGGAACCAAGTGAAGACGGATTTCCGGAGTTATGCCTGCAAAGCTCAATCTGTAGCGTCCATGCCGCCGATTGCCGTTCAAGTACATGGGATAGGTGAACCGGTGCCGGTTTTCCTTCCGCCATGTGTCAAATATTTTCTGAGTCCGATTACGCTGCATACTTATGTTTCCTCTTGTCGAGTGTGGCCCTTAACAGGCTGGGTCGCGTTTCAAACGCTACCCTTGGCCGGACAACTTGGCGCTAACCATTGCAAGGGGTTCAAGCCTTCTGCTTTGAGCTGAGCCATGTATCGAGATCGCTCTTGCGATACCGGATTGTTCTACTGCCTTGTTTGGTAAATGGAATCTCCGGGCTTTTGTTTGACTCCATGTGGTCTTTATCCAGAAACGATGTGCTGCGACCGATGTACTCAGCGGCTTCTTTCGGCGTGTACCATTCCTTTTCTTCCTTAACCGGACGGCTCTTTGCCTGCTGAAGCTCCAACTCAAGAACACTGATCCTGATTCTCTGGGCTTCGTTCTCGTCAATCAAATCTGCCATTTGCCGCAATGTATCCGCGTGGTTCATTTGGGTATCCATTCTAGCGGCTGTTAGTTTCACTCAGTTTTATTCAGATTATAAGGCAACCGTCAGGAGTTTTTACTTTCATTCTTCCAGTTTTTGAGATCGGCTGCGCATTCCACTTCACACATGAGACCAATAAGGGCAAATTTTAATTCGCGGCTCAAACTATCACCGTTAAATTTTATCAGGTCATCCGCTTCGTCAAGATTCGTTCTAATGGTATCCTGGACAGTCTCCTTAAGGTTGGCCGGTACTATTTCGTAAATTTCCATCAAATCCGTCAAAGTTTTCAGGTAACGTTCACAGTCTTGTGATGCCGACCACCCCTCATTCAGTGCACGTTTACCGCCACGCAACCATTCAACTGATTCGCCAAAATAATCAGACATTTTTTTAAGGGTGGCTTGCGACGGTTCTCCTACGCCTTGCATATACCTACCGACAGCAGACTGGGTTAATCCAGTTTCTCTGGAGACAGCCGATTGGCTGGACTTTCCAACAGCTTCTTTTATTAAAGCGACAACTCTGTCAGGAGTTCTCCCGCCACCTCTTCCTTGTGCAGCCACAAAAAAACACCCCCTAACTATTTATAGTTGACACCTCAATAATCGCCATGCTAACTAACTATAAATAGTTAGTCAATAAATTAGAAAGAACTAGAAAGGGGAACAGCATGTCAGAGAACGAAGAAAAGGCACTGACGGTAAAGCAAGCGGCGGTATTCCTGTGCGTCACAGAAAATACGATTAACAAATGGAGAATGAATAAAACTGGCCCTAATTTTTCGAGAGTCGGCGTGAAACGGGGCAAAATTTTGTACAGACTGTCTGAACTGGTCAAGTTTTTGGAAACAAATGAAACAAGGTTTGCAGCATGAGAACAGAAACGCAGTTGATTGAAGTCTGTCAAGAGATCGGCAGTATTGCCGGGAGTAACGGCCACTTTACGGCGGGGCTGGCGCGGTTACTTGATAACGGAGATCAACCGCTTCTCAGTATGACAGTGGGGGAGTTGCTGTCATTGTCCAGAGAGTACAGGGAAGTATTCAACAGAATTCACTCAGCATAACACCCGCTCAGGCGGTACAGCAAAGGAGATATTGAGCATGAAAAACGACGGCAGCAAAGGCAGTGACCCAAACCGATTTGAAGTCAAGCAGGACGTTAACCTTGCCGACATCGGCACAATGCTTAACGAGGCTATTTTTGCTTCTGAAGAAGGGGACACCGATAGTGTCCGGGACATCCTCTTTGATATTCATTCGATGATTTTCCCCAACGCCGCACGACTTGCCACTCCTGAAGAAAATGCCGCCCAGAACCTTCAGCAGCATAAACGATTAAATCAGGCCGCTTAACGGCGGTACTTCAAAAGGAAAAAGGGATAGTTCACATGGAATCAAAACGAATCGCGGCACAATTGGCAGAAACACTGACTTACTTGGCACACTGCCACCCCACTATGACTCAGCTTGTGTCTGAGGCGATTGCGGCAACCGGGAAGGAGCTTGGAAGCATTACCCTTGATGAATTGCAGGCCATCACTACCGTTGCTGAAGCAAGATTCGCCAACGGACTCGGAGCAAGTCACCGGCCAGTAGAAGGCAAAGACTTTATCACCATTCCAGCCGGTAAAGATTTCCTCGACACACTCAGAGACTCTTTAGAAGTACTTACCAGGTCATCAATGGAATTAATTCTGACCAAGCGCACCATCGAGCGGGAGTGCCCTTACACAGACGATAAGGTTATTGAGACGGCCTTGCACACAATTAACACCATAGCTGGCAACCTTGCCGACCAGTGGGACGCAATGGACATGTTGTTCGCGTCTTACGATCTGTACGAGGTGAAATTATCATGAAGATCATTGCTACGATACGCCGGGAGTTTTTCAAATGGAAGTTACGCAGATCGGCGACAAGGCGGGCGGTTGCTCTGTCAATGGGTGCATAAACAAAAGCCCCTGCATGGCTCGAACCATTCAAGGGCTACAACCTCTACCATGACCAAATGAAGAGAGCTTGATAGGAATTATACTGCAACTTCCCTTCTTGTCAAGCTCCCTAAAAAAAGGAGCTATTTCGATGAACCTGACCATAATCAATGTACCACCGGCCCAGCTTGCGCCTGAACTGGAGTTATCCGGCGCAAAAGCTGACATTTCAATTCTTGACCGTGACCAGTTTCACGGCTTGCTTTGCTGGACTGAAGCACAGCTGATGTCAAACATTCTCTGCATAAGCAAAGATAGAGAGGTCACAGCCGTTCCACAGACTTATTTTGACGTAATTCTTAACGACGAGACGCAACCGGCAATATTCAAAAAAGCGCTGCAACTGGCTAAGCTCTCAAGGTCAATAACATCTATCGAAGCCCGGATTCAGGTACTCGATGAGCAATACAGAACAGGTAACGGCGAAATAGATATCGCTCTCCTTGAGATGTTGCTTGTCGCTGGGGAAGCGCCGCTGCGGTACCAGACGGAGGTGTCGATATGATCACCGTCAACGCACACGTATTCCAGCGTCATCAAGAACACCTTGCCATGTTATCTGGGGCGCTCAATCACATCGAAGAGCAGGTCTATCTATTCAGGGATATTCTGGATGATCTCCCGCCTGAGATAAAAAACCGACTGGAAAAACGCTTTGATGACCGTATTACCGGCGTCGGATGTGTTTGTAATTGCTTGGCGACTCTTACGGAAAGAATGGGTGAAGAGGCCGGAGATTGGGCGCTTTGGGCTTTGCAAACCGGCACAGAGATAAAATATAAGCCAGTTCAAGGCGGTGCAATATGACAATGATAGATAGGGTAACCGCCGCTTTAAATGGCATTCAGGCAAGTATTGCAGAGCTTCCTGAGCAGCTCCAGGCTATGAAATGCGCTGAAATGGATTTCTGCTCTCATATCGAACCGCTAATAACCGCGAACTATGTGCTTTCGGCAATTATCAAGGAACTCGATCACGATGCTTGCAGCAAGTTGTAAGGAGAAAGCCAGGCGGGGGGATTCGGTCAAGGCACTGAATCCTACCCGCTACCCCCTGCTGACAGCAAAAGTACTTGAACGTGCTGAATTATCAGAGAAACCCGCCTTAGTAACTCAAAATAATACAAGTAGAATGATAACGAACGTATCTAAAGATGCTGTTTCATCCTCTTTTATACTCTTCTCGAAAATGGCGGGGGTCTTCATACTTGATTACAGCCACGGCAGCGACCGGACAAGCCAAAAAAGGAGGGATTCGTAAATGAGATTCGTACGTAGAAAAGAAATGCTTCACATGACCGGCCTGACAAACACAGTGCAATATCAATTGGAAAAAGAGGGCAAGTTCCCAGCTCGTAGAAATATCACTACTGGCGGGAGTAAAAACGGCGGCGGTTTGTGTGCATGGTTGGAGAGTGACCTGCTGGCATGGATTGAGTCACGACCGACTGTAGTAGTTGGCAGCGTACAGGGTGTTGCAAAAGGGAGCAAGTGTGGCCGTAAGCGCAAGATCATGGAGGAAATGAAAGTTACTGGTGGCGAACTCTAGTGAAATCGGGGAACTGGATACCATTGTCAAAGGGCCTTGCCAAGTATTTACCTACAGGCAGGCCGTACACAGAGCTTGAAGCGGGGTTTTCCCTGCAACTGGACTATGACAACGGAAATACCGTCACGATAGCTGGATACGCCTCTATGTGGCAATGGTCACAAGGTAAGGTAAAGCGGTTTCTCGATAACCTTGGATGGCTTGTCAAGTACCCCGAAAACACCGGAAATAAGCAAAATCAGCGCGGAGAGATAGTGATACAGATACCGGAGAGATGCCAACCAAAAAACGGACAGATAAAAGCTATCAATTCTAAATATTTAGAAAGTTCAACGGAGAGATACCAAAAAGGAAACGGAGAGATAACGGAGAGATCGCAGGTGACTACTATATATCCTAATCCTAATCCTATAAAAACCTCTTCTCCGAAACCGAAAAAGCCGGTTTCAGATGACGCCATTCGGCTATCTAATTTATTGGCTGACATGATCATGGGAAACAATCCGCAAAATCGGAGTGTGAATAATGGCAAGCGTGACGGCAGCGTTCAGGCATGGGCCACAGATATTGACAAGATCATCCGTATTGATAACCAGCCGCCCGCAACAATTGAAAATGTGATCCGGTGGAGCCAAACAGATACCTTCTGGAAAGTGAACATTCTTTCCGGCTCCAAGTTACGCGAGAAATGGGATCAGCTCAGCGCAAAAACACTTTCTGTAACGAACCAGCAGCCGTCAGCATCGATATTACCTGAAACCCCAATACTAACCGCCGAACAGTCAGCAGGTATCCGGCAAGTCCTGGAACGGAGGTTATCCAATGCAGCATGATACACATCAAATTCCACCGCAGAGCATTGACGCGGAAATGTCAGTGCTGGGCGCGGTATTCATTGACAACAATGCGATTGTCACAGCCCAAGAGATTATCGTTACAGACGATTTTTACCGGGAAAGTCATCGTAAAATATTCAAGGCCATGATCCAGCTTTCGGAACTTCGTGAACCATGTGACTTTATCACTGCAAGTGATTTGCTTCGCAAACTTGGAGAACTTGAGGAAATCGGAGGCGCGCCTTATCTGCTCATGCTGGTCGATTATGTCCCGACAGCAGCCAACATCTCATTCTACTGTCAAATTGTGAAGGAGAAAGCCTTTTATCGACGCCTGATTGCGACAGGAACCGAGATTACAGCCATAGGGTATAGAGAGACTGGAGGCGCAACGGATCTTGTTGAGGGCCTTCTTACAAAGCTGGCAGTTCCGACAAAAACCGAGCCTGTAGATGCTGCCACGCTTATTGTTGATGCTACCCGTCGCCTTAAGGCTCGTTACGACAACAGGGGCAAAATTCAGGGGATTCCTTATGGAGTGTCGATGCTGGACGCCGCTACCAATGGAATGCACCGGGGGGATTTGATTATTATTGCCGGACGCCCTTCTATGGGTAAAAGCGCCTTTGCCAGCAACATTGCTGAAAACAGTTCTGAAGCTGGCTACAGCGTCATGGTCTTCAGTCTCGAAATGGACAATGGAAGCGTCATTGATCGGATGATAGCAAGTCGAGGCAATATCCGGTATGGCAACATCCGGAGCGGGAATCTGTCAGAAGTGGAGTGGGCAAAAAATGAGCGCGCTTCAGCAGCAATCCGAAACTACAAACTGTTCATTGATGATTCCCCGGCGATCAGTTTGCCTATGATCAAGTCAAAAGCCCGTAGGCAAAAGCTGAAAGGCTTGGATGTCTTGATTGTCGATTATTTGCAGCTTATCAGCGTTTCCTCGAAAGATAACAGGACGCAAGCTATCGGTGAAATCTCACGCGGCCTGAAGCAGCTGGCTCGTGATCTGGATTGCGCTGTCGTTCTCCTTTCTCAATTGAATCGGGCTGTAGACTCAAGACCCGACAAGCGCCCCAACATGAGTGACCTTCGAGATTCCGGCGAAATAGAGCAGGATGCTGACGTGATACTTTTCCCCTTCCGTCCGTCAGCATACTGCGCAAAATGCAAAGACCGTATCAATGACAGTAGCCATAGCCTCATAGAGCATCAGGCGCTTGCCGAGGTGATTATTGAAAAACAGCGAAATGGTGAACGTAACCTTTCAATCCCTTTGGTATGGATGGGCGAATACCAGCGGTTTGAAACAATGCCTACGGCAGATACAGCCAGCGCCAATTGTATCGATCTGGATTAACGGGGGGAACCAATGGACATAACCATAATCAAAAACTGTGAAGTCCGTCTGGAGGGAGTTGTGAAAGCTCTTCAAGCCCTGACACGGCTGAACCTTCCAGGCGACAAGGCCCAGAAGCTAATTGACGCCGGTTTCGCAGAACAAACAGATACCGCTGAAGAGGTTCGCGCCTTGGTCAAGGAGTTTGGCGACCGTTCCCCAGGCGGTGGCTGCTGGGATTGGGTCAAGAGCCACCAGGGCGAATTATGGCGGTCACACATGGCAGCATTCCGCAAAGGGAATCTGAGCGTGGCGCGGGAGACGTTCAATCAGATGATTCACGCATGGGAACATCGAGGCGAATACTCACAATCAGGCTTGGCAATCGGGGGGAACGCATGAAACCGAAATACCGGCCACGAAAAGAGAAGATTCCGGCTGAGTTCACAGCGTACCTCCTGAAAGGGATTCGTGAAATCAGGCTGGCAGCGACAACACCAAAAAAGGAGACTGACAATGCCATATGAAGCTGCAACACATATCCAGAGAGGGGTAAGCCATGGCCGATAAAGAGCCGGGAATAAAATTATCAGGAGTGTGCGGGTTGAACCCCTTTGAAAGGTTCGGTATCTCCGAGCACCTCTGTTGCTGGATATCGCAAGGGGAAGCAATGGTGGTTGGCGTGATAGGGCAAGGCAGTAGCCGAAGCCTCACCGCTAAGTGGGAAGCTCCTCTTGAGCAATCGAACGTAGGCAGCCAGAGCGCATTCGAAAAGGTTTCAGCAGTGATCCAGGCGAGCATACAGAAGACCAGCATCAGTACTTTTTCGACAACGCAGATATGGGACGGCAACACACCGGTAAAGTTTAATCTGGTTCTTGATTTCTTTGCGATAGATAACGCCGCAGAACAGGTAATGAAGCCTATCCAATGGCTTGAAGTCTTTGCAAGTCCCCAGGTCAACGGGCTAAAACTGGGCGGACGCATCCCTGATCGCGTAACGATTAATGTCGGTCGTAAAATGATCTTTACCGGATGCGTCATTGAATCGGTGTCCACTCCGATTGACAAAGAGAGGGACAAGGCGGGCAACCTGATCCGGGCGCAAGTGACGCTCGATATCCAGACGCTGACCATGCAAAACAGAGATACGCTTGCCGGGACATGGCTGTAACTCACAAAACAGAACAAAGGGGCGGTTCATGGCAAATTTAAAATCATATTCAGGACTCGCAGACGACTTCAGAAAACGTAAACTCATTTCACACGGGCTTGTCCGTCAGCATTTCGCTGAACCGTGGCAGTTTCGCGTTTCCTTCTCCGACATGCCAGGTTTTCTATCGAGTGGAGGCGACCCACACCACAGCATATTTGATTACCTCGTTAAAGATGTCAGTTTCGGGCCGGTCGAGCTTTCCGGTGATACGGTTGAAGCTGGCGGTACAGTCTTCACATTCCCCAAATCTTCACAACCGGTTGTTGTCACTATGACTGTTCGAGACACAGCTGATCGTCTTCTTTATCAGTGGTTCGTCGCGTGGGCTGAAAGTGTCAGCAATTCCGACGGGACTTTTAATCTTCCCTACACCTATCTGCAAAAACTCACAATCTACACATACAAGGATGATGACGGAGCCAGTGAACAAGAGCTTTGGAAGGGGATGGTTTACCCTCAAAAGATGGGTGATATTCAGATGTCAGTAGACGGCGAAGGTTTCACGGAGTTTCCTGTTACGTTCCAACAGTTCCGATCTCAGGGATAATGGACGTTTGAGGATCAAGGGTGAACGATTCGCTCACCCCCCCACAATGAGTAAATCTATAAAACAAGCACAGGCAGCGCAACAACGGAGGCAATGAATGAACGATGAAAACAAAACCATAGGCGATTTATTGAAGTCGATTGACGATAAGGCGGTTGATCGTGCTGAAGTGTTACCGCTGCTGAAGGGTCTTGAACGCAATACCGCTGGCAATACAGGTAAGGTTATCGGTACTGCCATTACAAAGGCAATCGCTACCAAGCAGGCCGGAAAATCGACTGACAGCACAAGTCCATCGACTGCAACTGCTGTTGCCACTTCCGCGACAATCCCCTCTAAAAATGCAAGTAACGCCGTACCGTCCACCACTACACCCGCAACCAGCGTCCGTGATTCAGCCGGTAAATTTCATGGCAAAGACTCCACATCAGAAACGGCACCAGGCGCAAGCGACCCCAAAGACATCGGAATGACTGGCGCTCTCAAAAATCTATTCAATAAGCACAAAGATGGCCTGAAGGATACCGCTGGCAGAATGGCGCTTGGCCCTCTCTACGATGTCGGCGTGGAAATGAAGGATTCTGCAAAAGAGGCGAGAGAGCGGGCAGGCGACAAAAGTACCGTTACCGGGCAGGTGGTCAAGAAGACGAAAGGACTATTCGGATTCGGCAAGGACAAAGCTCAGGCAACACACGATAAAGCTCAGGCCAAGCATGACAAGGTAGAGGCCGCGTCTGATAAGGCAGAAGCGAAACACGATCAGCTCCAGGCAAAAGCGGATAAGGCGAAGCAGGGTGCAAAAGCTGGAATGGCGGCAGGGTCAACTGTAGTCAACAATAATGATTCAGGTGGCGGTTTGTTGGACACGGCTTCTCACCTGTTGCCGATGTTGCCAAAAAAGGTCACTGGCTTTTTAAGCAAGATTCCTCTGCTTGGCAAGCTGTTCCCGGCTGCTGCTGGTGCTGGCACTGTTGCGGCTGAAGCGGGTGGGGCTGTGGCTGGTGGGGCGGCTAAAGCGGCTGGCGGCGGTCTGTTGAAGGCTGTTGGTGGGAAAATCCCATTAATAGGCGGGTTAATTTCAGGCGGCATTACTCTGGCGCAAGGTGGATCAGCATCAGAGGCGGTAGGCTCTGGAACAGGCGCGACCGTTGGTGCAATGGCTGGCGGCGCTATTGGTTCCGTCATACCGGGCGCAGGCACGGCAGTTGGTGCAATTCTTGGTGGCATTGCTGGTGAATGGATCGGTAAGAAGCTCGGTACAACATTTGACAAGCAGAACAGGTCACAAGATGATTTAGCCCGTGCTGATGAAGCACTACAACAGCAAGGCGCACAACAGCAACAAGGGTTTTTAGCTTCTATCGGTTCAATGTTCAGCAGTCTGCCTGACAAGCTGGGGGCGTTGAAGGATAAAACTGTTGATGCTGTCTCAGGCGGGTATCAATCATATAAAGAATCACGGGCGAAAGGTGGTAGCTTTTTCGGGTCTTTGGGTGATGCCGTTGGTTCTGTTGCCAAAAGGTTCGAATCCGGAAAGGGTGGCGCTGGCACAATATCTTCCGGCGAAGGTGATTTTGGCGGTAAGTCGTATGGTAGTTTTCAGCTCTCGTCGAAACAAGGATCAGTTGACAAGTTTTTGAATAAATCAGGTTATGCACAGCAATTTCAGGGGTTGCAGGTTGGCTCTAAGGACTTTGACGCCAAGTGGAAAGAAACGGCAAAGAATGACCCTAACTTTGAAAAGGCGCAGACTAATTTTGCAAAAGAGAAGTACGCCACTCCTCAACTGGCGAAGTTGCAGGGCATGGGAGTGGATACTAACAACAGAGCTATTCAAGAAATGGCAATGTCAACCGGAGTGCAATACGGAGAAGGCACAAATGTGCTGGAAAGTGCACTGAAGGGTAAAAACACCGCAGCAATGACCCCCGCAGACATAGTAAATGCCGTGCAAGATTACAAAGCTTCAAGCGTTGGCACAAGATTTAAAAACTCAAGCGGCTCGGTTCAGCAAGGCGTTGCGAAAAGGCATGATGGCGAAGAGAGGCAAGCTTTATTGTCGCTGACAGGCCAAACCGTCACGGCAGATGGTAAGCCAGTGTCCACCGCTCCCGCCGCCTACACAGCCAAACCCGGCACAAAAGAATTCAATGATATGCAGGCAAAGTTTGTGGCCGATCAGCAGGGAACGGCTCCAGCTGTAGGTGTAGCCATCAAAAAAAGTAATGCCGCCCTTCCCGTTGTCGCGGCAAAGAAGCAAGTACCAAAGCCCGTTGAAGGTATAACCCCGGATGACAAGACTGTAGCAGAGGCAAAACCCGCTGTTGCAGAACCAGCCGCCGCCGTAGGAATACCTGAGCGCAGAGCCAAAAAGAGCAGCGAAATAAGAGCCGAAAGAGAAGCCGCGTCTGTTGCCTCAACTCCTGTGCTACCAGCCGCCGCCGTGGGCGTGGTCACAAAGAAAGTTGAACCGCCACCCACTGCCCCTGATTCTCCAGTAACCGTCGCAAAAGCGGTTCCAGCAACCACAGCGATAGTCCCGGAAGTCGCCGCGCCACCTTCAGAAGGTAATCCGGTCAAGACAGCAGATGCTACACCGGCTCTGCCTGTGGCCGTGACACCGGAAGCTTCTACCGCTGTTCCTGCCAGCGTACCGGCTACGGCTGTTCAGGTTGCCACCGCTACTCAGCCTCTTAATGCGACATTACCATCGGCACCGGTACCCGCAGCAGCCACAGGAACCGCCCAACCTGCAAAGAAGAAGACGGGGTTCTTCGATTCACTCACAAACGCCGCAACCGGATTCGCCTCTGGGTTCGCGCCAAAATTAGCCAAATCCGTAAGCCTGAGTGACCCCACCGCCACTGTAGCCGGTAAAGTCCAAACACCAGTCACAGGAACCGCTACCGGCGCAACAGTTCAAGCACAACCGGAAACAGTCCGCCTTGCGAAGCGAAGCAGCCAGGGCGTACAGACACTTTCTCCATTGCCTCAACCACAAGTGGCGCAAGTCCCATTGCCTCCCCCTGTCGAAGTACCAGGGCTTGAAAGGCTGGCGAAATCGCAGGAACAGCAGGCAGTGAAAAAGCCTGACGTCGTAGCCAGCGCGGGTCTCCCGCACATTAAAACCGAATTCGATGACACGATGCTGGTGTTAATGAGTTACGACAGGATTTGAAACCGTGACTTCTGAAGAAGCAAAAATATAAAAGGAGCGTATGAAATGGCAACAGAAACCAACCCGAAAACACCTAAAAAAAAGGTGACAAAAAAACCGGTCAAAAAGACGGCAAAAAAGCCACCTGTTAAAATCGCGCAAACCCTTGATGATGTCCGAGTGGATACTTCAAAACTGCCTGTCAAAAGTAGTGTCAAAAAGAAGGTCAAAGGGCCGGTCAAAAAAAAGGCCGTTTCTGTAAAACGTGAGGTAATCGAACTCACGGAAAGAGAAGAGCGTTTCTGTCGTGAATATGTGTGTGACGCGGCTTTGAACGCTACAAGGGCTTATCGGAAAGCGTTTCCACACACATCCTATGGCACAGCAAGGAATGAGGGTTCAAAATGCCTTGCAAAACATTACATTTCAAGACGCATCCAAGAGCTGATGCAAGACCGTTTCCGCCGTCTCGGGATATCCATTGAGCGTGTGATTGCTGAAATAGCCAAACTCGCGTTTTATGACCCGCGTGATTTCTTCGATGACGACAACAGGCTTAAGCCACTATCTGAGCTTGAACCGGATCAGGCGGCTGTAATTGCCGGGATCGAGACGCTTCATAAAATTACCGGAGACGACTCGGACTGTATGGCCGTCGTGACAAAGATCAAGTTGCCTGACAAAAGGGCAAACCTTGAGCTTCTGGGAAAGTACCTGAAGATGTTCAGCGATAGCACCCCGGCACCATCCAAATACATTGCACCACTTCTTCAGGCTGTACTGGATAACGATATGTCAGCACGAGAGGCGGCATACAAGATCACCATAATGGGGGAGCCTATCCCTGAAGTCCTGAAGATTGAGATGTCAAAAGCAGTAACAGAAGAGGAAATGCCAGAAAATTGCCCTACTCCTGATCAGATCGAAAAGAGAGCCATGGAAGCGATAGCAGCAGCTCAGGCGCAGCGAGATTACTTTGTCCCAGAACGCCGTAAAGAAGTCCAGCAGCTGAAGGAAGATTTAAAGCAGCATGAATCCTTTGGAGGTGTTGAGTAATGGAACCGGTAAAAATATTGGTTATTTCCCTGGTATCGTCAAAGAAGTACAAGGCCCACGCGGTTTATGACGGCGAACGCCTTGTAATCGCCTCAATGAGTCCCATTGTCGGAATGTTCAATTCGTGGCGCGACGGCTTGATAAAAGAGGTCGAAGAGTGCAAGTCAAAGGGCTGGATCGTCATTGTCGAGGAACGGACTGATTTCGTAGCCAGTCACGCGACTCAATATCTACTTGAAGATATGAATGACGAGAACCGGTCAAACTACTTTGACGCGCTTGACTGGTATTTCGCGCTTCAGGACATGGAAAACCTTATCATTCACCAAGATTATCAGCAATACCAGATCAGGACAGGCGGCGAAGGCCAGAAGGTTGAAAAGAAACAGGATGACAAGGGTCGCTCAATATACTCGGTTGATTGGAAGTCATTTCACGGTGGCTTCAGGTGTGTCCTGCTTTGCGTGGTTGCCGCCATGTATGAGCCAATTTCAGAGCGTTTTCTGAACGCAATGTGGGGCAATACGGCAGTCGAGGAAGAAGACTCAGACCCACGCCGTAGGTTGAATGAGGTTTTTCAGGATAGATCAAGCCAGCATGAAATCACTCTTATGAATTCGAGAGGACAAATATGATGAAGACCGAAACCGGCAACTCTGAAGAAATATTCACTGATTTAAAAATGGAGGTTGAAGCACAACAAAAAGAGATTCAGGAATTGAGGGGCGCACTATCAACACTGTATTGTCTCGTTGCGACACAGTTACAGCCAAGACCAGACCATTCTCCAGAAATCACCGCTCAGAAGCTTGTAACACTTGCGAAGAGAAGAGACCGTTTCGCCATTAGGAACTTAAAGCGGATGGAAGATTTGATAAGAATAATGACCAGAAACACCTACAGCTTGGATCAGGTCACGGATTAGATTCTATGCCGCAAGGTGCTTTCTTGTACGATTCACAGAGCCAGATAACAGGGATATTCTATCACTATGCCAACTAAATTCGATATTAAAGCTTTTGAAAAAGACTTTGCCCGCCGCATGGCAACTTTAGAAGACCGACGTAAAGCCGACGAGCGTACATTCAGGGGCAGGACTCAGGGTGGGGCCTTCCTTACTCCCGATGTCCTTGGAGACAGGAAAGGGCTTACCAGTCGCAAGAAACTGGTGATGGATTACGGCTTCAGCGGTCAGAAGATTGAATATGATCTGAAGACGCTTCATAAGATGGCTGAGGCTACCGAGAAAGCTCAGGATAAATACAAATCACGCGAGACCGGAATTCCGATCACGCAGGCAATCGCTAAGTCAGATATTGAAGATAAGCGACTTGCCAAGCGCGTAGCCAGCGCGACCCTCTATAAACTCACCGACAACATTCTTGACTTCAGAGTAACGGCCAGCGGAGACACCCCGAATGCCCCTTCGTATTACAAAGTGCGTGTGCGCCTGGAAGATTGGAAAAGCGAGATAGCCAAAGCCAAGGGCAAGGATTACATGACGGCGGCGCAGCGGGCAACTATGGGGTATGTTTCCTTTGACTGCAACTGCGGGCGTTACATCTACTGGTATCAGTATCTTGCCACAATCGGCAACTTTGACATTGCTCCAGGTGAAACCGTATTCCCGAAGATCAGGAACAAGCGCCTGAAGGGTATCTGTTGTAAACACATCCTAAAGGCTCTCATGACAGTGCAATCATCCATCATTCAAAGCAGGGTTGCCAAGTCCATGCAGGCTATGGCGGTTGATAAGGATTTCGAGAAGACCGGCGTAGAAGAACACCTGACAGCCAAAGAATTGAAAGAGATGGAACAGGCCGGATCATTGCCCGGCACTACTCTTGCCAAGTACAAGCGGTTCGTAGATGCCGTGAAAGCCTTCAACCAAAAACAGGCGCAACCTCAATCAAAGGCCGCTCTTAACAAGATGAATAAAAAGAATGAGGCGAAAATGAAAAAGGAATTGGCGGAAAAGAAGGCTCTTGAAGTTGAGTTCAAGAAGGTTGTCGCAGAGAAGCGCGAATTAGGAAACAAAGTGGAGCAGGCGAAAAGAGACGGGTATGTAAACAGCCTCAAACTGTTAAAGCAGTTGAACATGCTCAATGATTCAGGATTGAAAGCCATGGTTGAAAATACCGGGATGACCTCCAAAGAACTGAAAGACATTGCTAAAGAGGAAGGTTTACTATGACCGCTCCAAGAAACTACCGTAACGTACACGCCGCCATTGCGGTTAATGCAGCAACCATGTTTGACGATCACCCAGACGCATTTGAAGTCCTCTATTACAAAGCTGACCTCTCGCATCCCGAAACGGTAGCGCCGGGGCTTGATGTAGTGGGCGCGTTGGATTCAAGCGAAAGAACTCTTGAATACGATGATCCTTTTCCATGTAAGGCCATTATTGTGCCTGAGTTCAAGCCTTTCCCAATGTCGGATGACGGTAATCGTACTGACGGCGTTGAACCTGATCCGGTTGTATTGCTGTTGTCGATTATTGATGTGCCGGAGCAGTCCGTTATCCAGTGGGCAGAATACGTTGACGATACGAACCTGAGAGACGTTTCCATGTACGTTGTTCGCAGTGAGCAGGTAGGAGTCGCGCCGGGAGTGTACGCAAAGCTCTATTGCCTTCCAATGCAGGCGTTCGGTGATCTGCTATGAGTTTAAAGCATGTTGAATCGTTCAAAGAGGAATGAAATAGATTACTGAAGACTTACCCCCTCGCCAAAGCGTTCTTGACAGCCTGAGCCGTCCATTGTGCTTTGCGGGGGGTCGTTACTCCCATTGTGTTCAACTGTGCCGCAATCTTTCTGAGGCTCAGACCCGCAGCGACAAGGCCGTCAATGGTTGCCCGTACCTTCACGGCGTTCCTGTTGGCAATATCTGACTGTGTGTCATGCCCTTTGGTGGCCTTGGTTGTGTCCATAGACTTTCCCAGCTTCACGCCACGAACCTTGGCAGCGGCCAAACCTGCTTTGGTGCGAACCGAGATCATAGACGCTTCATGTTCAGCCATTGCCGCCATTATGTGAATCGTCAACGGGGTAGCGGCTGGCATGTCTGCACAAATAAACTCTACCTTGCTTTCCATCAACATTGATACGAATGCCACGTTACGGGCAAGCCGGTCGAGCTTTGCCACAATCAGGACGGCAGAGTTCTTTTTGCAGTACGCCAACGCCTTCAGAAGTTCCGGGCGATCTTTCCGCTTTCCGGATTCTACCTCAATGAATTCTGCTCCAGGTACATACTTGGAAATTGCCAACCGCTGAGCATCGATACCATAACCGTCAATTCCCTGTTTGTCGGTGGACACTCTCAGGTAGTGAGCATATTTTGCGGTAGTCGTTTCCATGTCAAATCCCCCTGTTTTTGCCTGATTTCCATTTGGCGTATGAACGTACACCATTTATACATGATTGATATTGATTGAGCAATACTTTTTATTGATCGTGATTGACTGAGATGCTACCGTGTTTGAAAGAATGAAGGGCCGTCCAAAAGTGGGCGGTCTTTTTTTGTCTATGGCGACGCCTTGTAAGACGGCTGGAACTCGCATTAGTGAAGTTTCCAGTTTACCTGCAAGGCGTTTTGTTGTTTCCGCCATATCTCACACAAGAAAGGTGCCCTGAAGACAAAAGTATTTTACTCAATATCGGCGGTAGGTAAGCGAAGCATTTCATTTTCATATCATCAAATTTATGGAGGATTTATGAAGAGAATCATTTTAGGATTTATGCTGCTGGCGCTATCAGGTTGTGGAAGTGGAGGAGGCAAGACAGCGGGCGTTCCAGATGGTACAGCGCTTGGAGCGTTAAATTCATCTGCTGCCAAAAGTACACCATTGGCCGCTGGAGACACCGATTGTCCGACAGGCGGAATATTGGTTCAAACCGGCATTGATAAGAACGGCAACGGTACGCTCGATGCTTCCGAGGTCACATCATCACAGAAAGTGTGCAACGGCGCAGAGGGCGCGACCGGTACAACGGGAACCACCGGCGCTGCTGGAGTTACTGGTGCAATCGGCCCCCAGGGTGCTACAGGGGCTACCGGCTTGACTGGAGCACCTGGTACAACCGGCGCGACTGGTTCAGTAGGGGCAACAGGTGCTACCGGTTCTCAGGGCACTCAAGGCGTTGCAGGTCTTAACGGATCACAAGGGATAACCGGAGCGACCGGCCCCACTGGTGCAACTGGCGCTCAGGGTCTTATCGGATTGACAGGAGCAACAGGCGCAACAGGCGCAACAGGCGCAACGGGTTCTGCTGGGTCTAATGGAAGCAATGGCCTTACCGGTTCCACAGGCGCTACAGGCGCACAAGGGATTCAAGGTGCCACAGGTTCGCAAGGCATAGCTGGCCTTGACGGTGCTACGGGTGCAACAGGTCTTACTGGTGCTACAGGATCAACCGGGGCCACGGGTGCCGCTGGACTCACCGGCCCTACAGGAGCCACAGGAGCGACAGGTGCGACAGGTGCGACTGGCCCTGCTGGAGTATCAGCTTCGTCATTGGAAATGACCAAATCAATCCATTGTGCAGGTGACATCCAGCAACCGCTGACTTCATATATCTTCCACTTCAACTATGACGCTGCGATATTCTCGTCTGGCTTCGTTCTTGTTTCGGGATCGATCAAGTATCATGATAATCAAGCCAGTGGAGCTGGGTTCTATGTACCTACCCATACTGACTGGGCAACTGGCCCTGTGACATTCATTTACGACTTGGCCTATAATCTTGGCGTCGGCTCGTGGCAACTCACGCTGAACCGAACAACCAATGTTGTTAGCATCAAATACTATGACGCCCAGATAGATTACGGAATTCATAGCTGGGAAATAACGCCTGACAAATGCGGGGTCACCACGTACTGACAAGTTGTAACGCTTAATCAGTTCTGACAAAGTAAAACCGCCTCAGATCACCGGGGCGGTTTTTGGTCAATAACTCTTGGCCGATACTTTCTTGACCACCTATCTTTGAAATGGTATAAACCAGCTGTACCCGCTCTGTTTGGGAGATAATAAATAGGTATGGTTTCTTTTCAAAGGACTTCGCTGATTAAAGCAGAGTCCTTTTTCTATTTGCAGTTTCCTATAAGTTACCTAGCCACCACACAAAGATAATATTATACAGCAATTACAGCTAGTTGCTAACTATTATATTCGTGACAGTACATCATGGCCAGTTTGGCCCGGTTCTCAAGACAGCGCGGGCATAGCTGCCCGGCATCCTGCCAGACTTCGCCCGCCAGCCATTCACCCGCCTCGGCATACATCGAGGGTGCTTCGGTGCCGTCGAATTCACCGGCGCATATCGTACAGATCTTCATGCGGTTCTCTCCACTGTTCGTTCAGCATTACAGATACTTGTCGAGCCCCATCTGCAGCACTAGTTCGTCGGAATCACTTTTTCCCATTTCCGTCATCAGCCTTAGCAAGGCGAATCCCTCAAAAGGCCAGGCAATACGCTCCATGCCCGGCTCAGTACACGTACCGCATTCAGGATGATCACCGACCATTTTCCGGAACCGGTCGGCAGTAGTGTTCCGGAACAGCTCAGTCAATGTCTGTTCCTTGATGTTACCCAGCGGGACCGGCAACACCGGGCAGCAGAAGACTTCTCCGTTATGCCGGACAAAAAGCGTGTTATAACCGGCGGAACAAGGCTTGCTGATCCTGCCGCTTTTCAGATAGCCAAGCAATGCTTGACGGTGCCCGTTCCAGGTGACTCCCGGTTTTTCGTAGAAGCGAATGATCGAATCCAGCTCTTCGGAACTGAATTTCAGATCGATCTCCCTGTCTGCATTTCCGAACCGGTTCGGAGTGATAATACAGGGTGAAATTATCGTGAACAGCTTGTTTCTTTCCGCGTATTCGGCTATTTGGGTTAGTACGTGGGCATTCTGTGGCACAACCGTGGTTTTTATGCCCAGGACCAGATTGGGGTGAATTGTCCTGAGATGGTAGAGTCCGTCCAATGTTTTCTGAAGACTTTCCCAGGCTCCCTGAAAGTTCCGGATCCGGTCATGAATTTCCCCCACCGCATCCATGCCACATGCCAGTACCAGATCGATACCGCGATCTTGCAGCTGGCCGATTATTCTCCGAGTAATTTCCAGAACCCTGTCGGTCAAAATGCCGTTTGTGGTAATCGCCAGCGTGCGCAGCCCCGGAAAGTGAGTCGGCTGAAGGTCGCGAATAAGCTGGAGGAGTTCGCCCAGGTCTTTTCGCAGAAACGGTTCTCCTCCGGTCAGGTCCAGTTCCCTGATGTGCCGGAGTTCAGGAGAGGAAAGCAGCGTCAGCCAGTTTGAAAGTTCGAGGTCCGCAACGTTCGCTGGTATCTTCCAGATATTGCACATGCAACATTTGCAGATGCAGCGATGGGTGATTTCCAGGCTGATCGCTTCGAGCCGGTATGGTTTGCCACCGGATTTCAGCCGACGATAGCGAATGCCGTTGCGGATCAGTTTCCAGGCACGTTGGGTGGTGTTCATAGGAGACTCCGGCACAGATTTCAGAGGTTAAGTTAAGGATTACGATCGAGATCTTTTATCACATCTGCGGACATCGTTGGGATGAAAATCAGGTTTACAGCGAAAATCAAGATGCATTTTCAGTACAGACACGGTTCCTCCCGTTGTCCTTTGCGCGGTACAATGCGGCGTCTGCCCGCCCGATAAATTTTTCAACCGACTCATTATCGCAATATTCCACTACTCCGCAACTGATGGTAACCGAGAGAGATCCATCACGCAGATTAGCAGTTTCCTCTTCAACCTTGATCCGCATTCGCTCGGCAATTATCAGCGCGCTTTGCAAGGGAGTGTTGGTCAACAAAACCAGGAACTCTTCACCTCCATACCTGAAGACAACATCGGCCTGGCGTGACAGTTCAGAGACGATCCTGGCAACCTCGACAAGAGCCATATCACCGATCTGGTGACCATGGTTATCGTTAACACTCTTGAAATGGTCCACGTCCAGCATCAGGCATGACAATGGTTCACCGGTTCTAATGTGTCTCGAAATTTCTTCCTTGAAACGTATTTCAGCGGTTTTGCGGTTAAAAAGCCCGGTAAGACTGTCGGTGCATGCCGATTTTTCCAATTCCGACTGGGCAAAACTCAACTCCCGCATAAAGCGCCTGGCAATGATGAACAGAATCAGGAACATGGTCCCGAACACAACGATAAATCCGAACAGGGTATACAGACGTGACAATTTCATCTCGTCAACAAGCTTGTCCATGGGAATGGAGATGCTTATCCCGCCCCGGATATCGCCATTATTATATCCCTGATGACTGTGGCAGCGGTTGCATGTGGTCTCATAATAGAGCGGCGCAACGTACCTGTAAAAAACACCCTTGGCTGTCCTGTCAACCTTTGACACCTCGTTTATACCGTTTTCCAGCTTACGGAGCGCGTCCCGCTCGAAGGCGTCAGGGCTGTTTTGTGTATTGACAGGTTTCAGGCTGGTAATGCGGACGGTAAACAGTCCCGATTCATTTGCCAGTTGCGATATCTCGCGTGTGGCAAGACCGGGATTGCGCAAAGTGTACCGGACTCCATCTTCGTCCTTAATCGTGACTTTCAGGCCGGGCAGGCTGGTCAGGTATGGATTGGGATCGACTCCGGGGAGTACCTGGACAAATACACCGCCATGCTGGGTGACCCAGCGTTGAGTCAACACTATTTGACGAAAAAGCGTCTGGGCCTGCTGATGCACCAATCCCATGGAAAGCTTTTCGGTACGGAGGTAGAACCAGAGGAACGTCCCGCTTAAAACAAGCGCAACAATCACCAGCGCTGTTACCATGAAAGTTGTCACGAACCTTTGTTTTCGCATGTGTGGCAGGACCTTTGGAGTTTGTGTTGCGACCTTGTACAAAT